>CACMZN010000006.1 GCA_902618175.1 uncultured Verrucomicrobiota bacterium | reverse complement strand
CTCTCAAATTTCGCTCTCTTCAATCGAAAAACTCTTTTTGATGTTTGAGATATGATTGATAATGAAATCGTCTTGTCTTAGTTGATACTGATGAAAAACTTTTCCTTTTCCTTTCTTTTTGCAGTATGTGTCTACACTCCTTGGGCAAGCTCTTCAGCCATTGAAGCCATTCCCTTTCACCGAGTGGAAATGACCAGCGATTTTTGGCGTCCCCGTCTCATCACTCAACGAAAAGTGCTTGTTCCCTTCGCCTTCGAAAAAACTGAATCCGGGGTAGCTCATTTGCAGGCTGCCGCCGACTATCTCAAGGGTAAGAAAGTGGAAGGACATCGTCCTCACCGATTCATTGACTCTGATTTGTACAAAGTAATGGAAGGAGCGGCATACTTGGCTCAACTTCAGGACGACCCCGAACTGGAAGCTCAATTTGATCGTATCGTAGACGTCATTGCCGACGCCCAGGAACCAAACGGATACCTTTATCCATCACATACCACGGGAGTAGGCTCGGACAAAAACATGATGGGAAACGAGCCTTATACGTTCGTTGTGCACAGTCACGAACTCTATAACATGGGACATCTGTATGAGGCGGCAATCGCCTATTATCAGGCAACCGGCAAGGATAAGCTTCTTCGGGTTGCCGAAAAGAATGCCCGTCACGTGAACCAAGTATTCTTCATCGGTGACCCAAAATACAATAAAGGCATACCGATCAACCAAGCTCCCGGTCATCAGGAAATGGAGTTGGCTCTAGTCAAATTGCACAAGGTAACCGGCAAGAAGCTTTATCTCGAAATGGCGGAAAGATTTCTTGAAATCAGGGGGAAGACCTATGTTCCGGATGGAGAAGGCGTGATGTCTCCGACGTATGCCCAGCAACATGCTCCCCTCGAAGATCAGAGTGAAGCCGTTGGACATGCGGTGCGGGCCACTTATCTGTACTCCGCCATGGCGGACATTGCTGGTCTGAGTGACAAAGATTCCTACACCGATGCTCTCCACAGTATTTGGAGCGACATAACCGACACAAGGATGCATATCACTGGCGGACTAGGAGCTGTTCATGGAATTGAGGGGTTTGGCCCCCAATATCTTCTGCCTAATGCCGATGCCTTCAACGAAACCTGTGCCGCAGTTGGCAACGTGCTTTTCAATTTCAGAATGTTTCTTGCCCATCAAGATGCGAAATATCTCGATGTGGCGGAAATATCCTTGTTCAACAACGTCCTTGCAGCGGTCAACTTGGAAGGAAACAAATTCTTTTACGTCAATCCTTTGGAAGCAGACGGCAAGTATCCCTTCAACCACGGAACGGCAGGCCGGGCTCCTTGGTTTGGCACCGCATGTTGTCCAAGCAATATGGCTCGCCTGCTGCCCCAAGTTCAGGGAATGACCTATGCCCATGACGATGAGAACTTGTATCTTGCGTTGTATGCTCAAACTTCAACCAGTCTGAGCATTGCCGGAACCGATCTGAGCATTTACCAAAAGACAAACTATCCAAACGACGGACGAATCGAGATCACCTTAAATCCGAAGGAGTCCAAGGCTTTCAAACTTCATCTGAGAATTCCAACTTGGACCGGAAAACAGTTCGTTCCCGGCAAATTGTATCGCTACATCAATCCCGTCGAAAGCAAATGGCAAATTACCGTGAATGGGAAAATCGTTCCTGCCGACATTAAGAAAGGCTTTGCAGTTCTCAACCGGAAGTGGAAAACGGGCGACCAAGTGATCCTTGATATGCCGATGCCTTTGCGTTTGAACGAATGCGATCAGCGTGTGGAGGAAAATCTCAACCGTTTGGCCTTCACCCGTGGACCCTTCGTGTTGTGTGCAGAAGAAGTGGATAATGGAGGCGCCACACAACGCTTTTTTCTAAACGAAGTGCCAGAAGTTCGTAAAGCCGATCTTTCCCTAGTCGCGCTCCCCGCAGGTTCTTTTCTACGGATCGACTCCGAATCCAATGCGGTGACGGAATCGGGTGGGCAGGAGAAACGCAAGCTGTCCCTGATTCCCTACTATGCCTGGAACAACCGAAAGTACGGTTCCATGACAATTTGGTTTCCGACCAAGCCTGAGCTCGCCGTTTTCGATCCGCATAAATTGCCCAAGGAAAGCATTTTCACATCCCTTCAAGCATCCCATACTTCCGAGCTCGACACACTTAACGCCATTGGTGATGGAAAAGAACCTCGTTGGTCAAGCGGCAAAGACGTACCCAGATGGACCAGCCGTCCTCAATTGGGAGTCAAGCAATGGGTGGAAGGATATTTTGCCGAACCTCGGGAAGTAAGAGACATTGGCGTATATTGGATGCAAGACCAACAAGACGTCAAATTTCCCAAGGAATGGTCTTTGCAGGTGCGAAGCAATGGAAATTGGAAGGATTTCGAGCTCTACGTCACCGATCGCTACGACAATCGAGCCAATCAATACAATGTGATTCATCCCGCAGCTCCCTTGATTTGCGACGCCATTCGCATCAACATGACACCCAGCGAAAATGCTGCCGTTGGAATACTTGAGGTGCAAGTGGCTTTTGAAAATTGAGTTTGAGAAAGTTCTTCGGGTCCTTCCCCATTGAGTTCTGGATGACGTTACGATTAGCTTGCATTTCTGCTTTTTGCCTGTTGCACCTGCAAGGCTTTGCCCAAATAGATTTATGCGATCGTCTCCAGCAATCGGTACAAGGTCGAAAACACGGATTTCTTGCTGGTAATCTGACGTATTACGTCGGCGGTTTTCATGCAAGTTGGGAAAAGTTGGAAGACGAAACCCTGGGATTAACTCATCCTTTTCATCATGACTTGCGCAGCCGCGGAGTAGGAAAACTCACCAGTTCACAGACCGGAACCGAGCATACCGGGACTGGCAACGACTACAATGGCTGGGAATTTTATAAAGACACCAAGGTTCTTTTTGGTAGTATCGTGATAGGAGATGAAATCCATCGTCACCCCAAGCCCGCGCGAATGTTTTGGCGGCCCGACAAAATGATCTGCGAATATGAAATCGAAGGCATCCTCGTTCGGGAGGAAAAATTCATCGGTTCAAACGATGCGGCCGCTTCCCTCATCACTTCTTCACAACCGATTACCCTTCAATTCGAAGGCAAAAGTTTTTTTGTTCGTGAAAGTGTCTCCTCCAGCGCTGATTCCCGCTACGATAAAAAAAACAATACGATCCTCATTCGGGAGGGTGGCCAAGTAAGGTCACAGCCTGACCCAAACCGTCCGGAAAAAATCGGTCCCTGCGTGTATCAGGGAATGACTACCGCCCTTTCCTGTTCGAAGGATTTTTCCAATTCAATCGTTTTTTCCGAGGGAGACCGTGGGCAGATACGATATTCCTTCCAAATTCCCTGCGACGAGGGTGGTATGACCATTTCCTGGGCGATGCACGACGACCAGGAACTTGCCTTGCGGGCCGCCAGGGAAATCATAGAAAACGACCAAGAGATGCTAGAAGCCAAAACCGCGGAAATGAATCGTCAATTAAATGAGGAAATTCCACAGTTCCGATGCAGTGATCAAAAATTCGAAGAAATCTACTATTTTCTTTGGGCTCTGTATCTGATGTACTACATCGATGTGCAAAAGGGTTGGGAAATGGAGAACCACACCCAAACCGCAGTCAATAATTTTCTTGGCATTCATCGTTACGATGCATGCTTTCAAATCAAGGTCGGAGCATGGACCCGCGACAAACCTAAGTATGCCTATGGAAACGTTTTGACCTGGAAGCATCTCGTCGAAAACAACCGTTTTCTGGAAACCCGTGAAGGGATCATCATGCTCTCCGACAACAAGGGAATCAACTGGCATTCGGGAGCCTACGGAACCGAATTATCCGAGCATGTTCTAGGGGCCTGGCAAATTTACCAACATACCGGAGACAAAGAATTTCTCCGGAAGTGTTATGAGGGGTATTTTCGCAAGGTATTTTGGAGAAAAATGATCGGATTTGCCATGAATGACGAGCAAGTCGGAGATACACTTGATCAAATCGCTGCCCTGACCGGTAATGCCAGCGACCTCGAACATTGGAGCAAGATCGTTCGGCGAGACCCCAAACACACCCGTTTGATGTTCGAACAAAGATGGGAAGCGAATGGACACAAGAATTTGTTCATGGGGGCAGGCAATGGAATGTTGACCACCACCTCTTTCTGGGCCATGCGCAGTCCGCACTTCCCACGCCCATTCGCCAAGTCCATGATTCATGCTTGGGCCTTGAATAAAAAAATTGGATTTTACGGAGAATTCTTTCCCCTGGCTATGGCCCGTCGCTCCATGCCTTCCTTTGTCTCGGAGGCCGATCTTTCTTTTGGATACACTCCCGACACCGCCTATTTTACCCTCGATGGAATTTTTCAACAAGGCTTCCCCGAAATTGCTTCCGAACTGACCCTCAACCACTTGGGAAACTACAATTATCACAAATCATGGAATATTCCGATCGCACCCGAGGCATTCAAAAGGGACCTGACTTTGTTTGGGGATCAGTACTCCAATTTCAACGCCGGTAAAATCTTACTCTTCCTCGAGGGACTGGCGGGTATCTCCTATTCGGTGCCGGACAATCTTTTTCATATCCGCGATTCCATGCCCAAGGCTTGGGAATGGATGGAATTCAAAGTGCCGGTTGGTGATACCGAAGGATGGACTGAGGTAAGGTTTGAAAGAAAGAAATCAATCTTTGGAGGAAGCAGGAAAATCATCACAGTCGAAAACTGTCCACTCCGCGTTCGTTTTGAACCCTGGCTGGAAGGAAACCAAATTTACTCGAAACCCGACCTGAACGGGCCATCCTTTTCCGAATTGAACGCTACCTTCCCTGACTATCTCTCTTTTCAAGCCCAGGAAAAATCCAGCCGTGCTTCGATCAGCATTCCCATTCAATGAAAATTCCTCCGTGTTTCGCAGTGTTAACTCTCACCATGGTTTTGCTTTGCAAGAACCTAGCTGCACGCAAACCAAACGTCGTCTTCATACTTGCAGATGACCTCGGATGGGCCGAGCTGGGCTGCTACGGGAATTCCTTCAACGAAACACCCCACCTTGATCGATTAGCCGAGGAAGGCCTGCGTTTTACCCATGCCTACGCTGCCGCTCCGGTCTGTTCCCCGTACCGGGCTGCTTTGTTAACCGGTCAGCACCCAGCTCGCGTGGGTATTCTCGACTACCTCCGCCCCAATTCCTCAAATGCCCTACCGGTCAGCCAAATCACGCTGCCCGAGATGTTCAAACGTAACGGTTATCGTACCGGTATGGTGGGCAAGTGGCACCTGACCGGGTACAAATACCAGAATGCTCAATTTGAGGTTAGACCCAATGATCATGGTTTCGATTGGAATATCGGAAGCGAAATAAAAGGAGTTGGGAATGGAGCCAATTTCTGGCCTTACGTATTTCGTACTCAACCGATCTCTTGGATCGATCTTCCCAAAAACAGATTGGGAAAAAAAGAATACTTAACCGACCGCTTGAATTTGGAAGCCGTTGATTTCGTTGAAAGGAATCAGGATAAGCCTTTCTTCTTATACCTCAGCCATTATGCACCTCACACCATTCTGAATGGCCGACCTGATCTGGTTGAAAAGTATCGCAAAAAACACCCCCCTGGAAAGCCTACTCGGACAAAATGCTATCTTTGCGACGATGCCGGTCTAAAAGGAGAAGACTGTGAATATTGGGCTCAAGATCATAACCCGCACCTTGCTGCCATGCTAGAAACTATCGACGGTGGAGTTGGACTATTGATGAAAAAACTCGATTCACTCGGTCTTTCTGAAAACACCATTATTATTTTTTCCAGCGACAACGGAGGGGAAACGAACGTGACGACCAACGATCCGCTCCGAGGAGGAAAAAGTCAACTCTATGAAGGTGGAATCCGTGTTCCCCTGATCATCCGCTGGCCCGGAGGCAGAATCCCCTCCGGACGGATCTGTGAGCAACCCGTAGTCAACCACGACTTCTATCCCACTTTGCTGGAGGCTGCGAAAATCGAACCCGACCCTAGCCAGCACCTTGATGGGATATCCGTTTTCAAGACCCTGCAAAATCCAAAACGAGCGCTAAAACGAAAAACCCTGCACTGGCACTATCCACTGGACCGGCCACACTTTTTGGGAGGAGTTTCCTCTGGCGCAATCCGCAGTGGAAACTGGAAGCTGATTGAATACTTCGACCCCATGCGGCCAGAAAAATTCGAACTCTTCAACCTCGGGACGGATGTTTCCGAAGAACGAAACCTGGCCTCCACCGAGCCGAAACGGGTACGGGAACTTCACCGTGAACTAGTCTCGTGGCGCCAGCGGATCGGCGCACGGATTGCCGCCCGTCCCCTTCTGGTCCATCCAGGAAACCTGATCTTCGGAGAACATTTCTCTACGGGACAAATCAGTCCGAACTGGTTTTTTCAGAAGGAATGGCAGGTCGTGGACGGGGTGCTAAAGCGCAATGAACTGACGGGGGAAAACAAGCGTCTTTTTTACAAAGATCCTCACTTCCGGGATGCCCTGGTCCGTTTTGAATTCCGGTTCGACGAAGCCAAGGAAATTCGACTGGTGACCGGTTCCCATGGGCATTACAACACCGTCTTGCACATTCGCCGGGATCACTTCTTTCTTCAAACAGCCAGGGACCCCCGGGGACCATGGTTTTCAATGAGGCACGGGGAATGCGCCTTCGACTTCCAGCCAGGCAAGTGGTACTTGATGACCCTTGAATTCCGCGAAGATCTCGCCCTTGCCCGCATCGACCACCAGCGTCTCGCTTTCGCCAGGCACCCTGTGATCAATCAGGACCGCACTTATTTTGCTTTGCAAGTAGATACGGCCGGTGCGGCCTTCGACAACCTTCAGGTCTTCGGGGCAGGCAAGCATGCGGACTTTCACAACAATTTATCCTTCATCAATGAACTTCGCGGAAAATTTCCCGTCCGAAAGTCGATCGAGAAGGAATACCTGATACGAAAGAACAACCTCCATGCCCGTCTGTACATGGAGGACTCCGAGTATCGAGAATTGGTCGAGAAAGTCACGCTGATCGACCTGGAGAAAATGGAGCGCTTCCCACTGGCTTTTCGTCCGAATAAGGATATTAAGAAGGAAATTCAAGAACGGCGTCGCATATTGAATCGGGAAGATTCCGCCTATAAGGAGTTGCTACATGCCACTCACAGGGCCCATCGGGCACTCGATCAATTTGTATTGGAACGGGAACCGTCAATCGATCGGTTGCCTGCCTCAAACCGCGAGTCGGAGCTCGAAAATGCACGGCTCCGCCTACGGACCGACCCCGAATACAAAAAACTCAATGCACTCTTCCTGTCCGCCCGTCAAAAACTGGAAGGCGCCCATCCCGAGCTTTTTCTCACCGACCAATCGATCAACCTGAGCAAGAAAGAAGCCCGAGAGGCAATTAAGAAAGATCCCCTTTACAGGGAACTTAACCATGCCCGAGCCGAGGCTTATTCCGACCAACAGAATTACCTATTGGAATCGGACCCTAAGCTTCAGGAACTCAAGGAAATGCTCCAGTTGTGATTCTCAGCGTAACTAAAGAGTTATGGAATTAGCTTAAAATCTGTAACAGAACACATCTTTACGTTACTGGGTAATTTTGAGGATTATTAAAATGATAATTACCATCGAATCTCATCACCAAAATTTTACCGTTTTGGATGGATTTTAAATTGCCATGCGGATGGACCGAAATATTGAATGGGAGAACTCTCATGTTAGGTCTGCTGCATCTTTAAAGTCATATTATAAAATTTCATTAACCCATCCCTAATCAACTTCGATGCAAGTATATGTTACAAAAGGCGGAAAAAACTACGGTCCGTATACGGTTGATCAACTTAAACAATATTTGGAAGCAAGAAACTTCGATCGTAATGATTGGGCTTGTCACGATGCAAAGAACTGGGTCAGGCTGTCGGAAGTGCCTGGTCTTTCAAAGACTGCCAAGGTCTTAAAAAAACCTGCGGAATCCAAGGTTGAGAAGAATCAAAACGGGTCTGATAAGCAAGAAACAAAGGAAATATTCGAGCATACGAAAAACAATAAGAATCTCAGTAAAATCTTTTTCAAGACCGGGATTTCACTGGTGGCTATAATCGTGGTTGCCATCGGAGCGCTGTTTTTTCTCGGCGAAAAAGAAAGTGATTTGATTGAAGACATCAATGATCAGAAAAATGCCGACGTAAAAGAGCTCCCGCCTGAATTTGCTCAATTTGATCCCCTTCCAGCTGCTGGGAAAATCGACGCCTTCATTCTCAATCATCTTGCCGACGAACAAATCCAACCCAATGCAAAAATCAGCGACGAACAATTCCTTCGCCGAATTTATCTTTCCATCATTGGTCGAATACCCACGATTCTGGAAGCTAATGAATTTCTAAATTCCGAGTCCAAAGATAAAGATTCTCGGCTGATTCGAAAATTACTCGCCAATGATGCCGGATACACCGCTCATCATTATCAATTCTGGGCAGATCTTCTCCGCATTCCGACTAACATTGACTACACACTTTATTATCGTGAATGGATCAAGGAAGAGATAAGAAAAAACACCCCCTACGACAAGCTTGTCCATCAATTGGTCAGTGGGCATGGGCTGATTTTTGAAAACCCCGCCGCCGCCTACTACATACGTGACGCGGGCATGGCCCTAGACAATATGTCCAATTCCGTTCGCATCTTTTTGGGAACCCGTCTGGAGTGCGCTCAATGCCACGATCATCCATTCGACAAATGGACTCAAATGGACTACTTCAAAATGGCTGCTTATACCTACGATTTTGACGTTCGCATGGGAGTGACCCATGATTCCAACAGACAACAAGTCTATCAGGATTTCGGAAAAAGAAAGAATGCCGCTTATTTGAAAGCCACTGGATTCGAAGACTTTCCATATATTCATGACAAATTAAAAATTGACGAATGGCTCAATCAACCCTACGCGCCTAAATATCTCGAACAAAACGAACTAACAAAAGAGGAATTTAGAAAGGCGGCGATTCGAGGTTTGATTGCACGTAAAGAAGCCTCCGACTTCGACGATCCGGTATCTCAATCAGTGAATTTGCTCTACGGTCACATTTCAAATGTTCAGGTACGGCATCATTACGACAAACCTCTCAAGCTTCCTGAAGATTATCAATATGACAACGGCACGCCCAACGAGGTAGTTGTTCCCGGTACGATGTTTGGATCAGAAATTCCTCAACTTGAAGACCAAACGGACAGAAAAAACGCTTATGCGGATTGGTTGACTTCTGCTGAAAATCCGCGTTTTACCAAGGTTATTGTGAATCGTTTATGGAAACGAACTTTTGGTCATGGAATTTTTGAACCTGTCGACAACCTTACCGATCATACGGAAATCAGCCAACCTGAATTGCTTGGTTTTCTCGAAGATCTCATGAAGGAAGTCGATTACAACATACGGAATTTCCAAAGCATTCTCTTTCATACACAACTTTTTCGCAGACAAATGCATGGAGAGGATCACTCCATGGGGATGAAGTATCATTTCGCTGGTCCTCTTCTTAAACGAATGAGCGCCGAGCAAATTTGGGATTCCATTACCACTCTCATTCTTCCCGAAGTGGACACCTACTCTCCCAACAAGAAACGGACGCTTGCCCGCATGGCTCGAACCAAGGCAATTTATCAAAGCCTCGAAGGAAGACCGATCGAAGAAGTATTGCCCAGAATCAGGGAAGCAGGAGCCCTGCGAAGGGAAATGCGAAACGAACAAATCGAGTATGAGCGGCGAATTTCCAACGCCTACAAACAATCCAATCATGAAATCGCCAAAAAGCTTACCGACGAACTAAAAAGTAAAATTAGGGATATCGACGAACGAACCCGCGAGTTGGTCTTGGTTGATCTTGAGGACAAACAAGCCGTTCCTTCGATGATGATGGGAGAGGCCATGAAGAGCAGTTCCACGAATTCTTCAACTATGGAAACAAACAATCGAATATCTCAGGCAAAAATACGCAAAGCGCCGGGAAATTTGGATCCAAACGAACGCAGACGTTGGGAAGACAGGGAGCGGTCATCCCTGCGCCATTTTCGGGATGTGGTCCGACAAATGGCTCGGGCGGTGGAATTGGAATCACCCGCCAAGCGAGGACACTTTTTACGGGATTTCGGACAATCCGACAGAGAAGTCATTGAAAATTCCTCCTCTCATGCCTCGGTCCCGCAGGCCCTTTATTTGCTTAATAGTCCAATGGACATAGCCATTCAGAATCCGAATGCAGTTCTAGGTGGACTACTGGCAGCGTTGCAAACACCAGAGGATAAGATCGAGGTCATCTATCGTACTATGTTGACGAGAAGACCAACCGATCAAGAAATGCAACGAATTCTTGCTGAGCATAAAAAGCATGGAGACGAAGTTATCGAAGATTTGGTTTGGGCCCTGCTTAACTCACGCCAATTTATTTTCATACTATGACAAAATCTGATTTCAATCGCCGTCGATTTCTTGAACTTGCCGCGGGAAGTTTTCTCGGCGTTACTGCAAGCAACAGCTTGGGCGCCGCAACTGGAGGAAAAAGCCCCATTCCTCCTCTGGCCGATCCTGCCAAGCAACTGATATATCTTTACATGGAAGGTGGTATGAGTCACATCGACACCTTCGACCTGAAAGTTGGACACCAGAACCAAGGCTCAACCCAGCCGATCAATACCAATGTGGACGGAATACGATTCTCCAGTCATCTTCCCAATCTCTCCAGGCATGCAGACAAACTCTGTATCGTGAACTCACTTACTTCGACAGCTGGAGATCATGAAAAAGGAAACTATTTCATGCATACCAGTTACCAGCAACGGGCGACGATCCGACATCCCGGAATTGGCGCCTGGTATCACAAACTGAAAGGTAAAATCAACCCAACTCTCCCCGCATCGGTGTTTGTTGGTCGAGAAAGCAGATTCCATGGAAGTGGTGGATTCTTTGAACCAGAATTCGAACCCTTGGCAATCAATGAACCCCAATCAGGGCTTAAATACGCCCGAGCTTTGGTCGAAAAGAACCGTTTTGAGAGAAGACTTAACTTGGCAAACGACATTGATTCAGAATTTCTAATGCGATATAACTCCAAGCCGGTTCGTGCTTATGGTCATATGTACGCAGATGCGGTTCGCTTGATGGACAGTCCGGACCTCGCCGCCTTTAACATTCATAAGGAAGACACCATGACTAAAGAACGGTATGGCTCCGAACCCTTTGGCCAGGGTTGCCTCCTTGCCCGTCGCCTCATTGAGCGCAATGTGCGAACGGTAGAAGTCAGCTTCGGGGGCTGGGATACACACCAAAATAACTTCACTTCCCTACCCGAACTTTGTCATACCATGGATCAAGCAGTTGCTGCCTTGCTCGACGACTTGGATCAGATCGGCAAGCTAAAAGACACCATCGTCGTCTTGACGACGGAATTCGGACGCACTCCCCATATCAACCAAAATATCGGTCGAGATCACTACCCTCAAGCATTCACTAGTGTTCTGGCTGGAGGAGGATTCAAGGGGGGATATATACACGGCAAAACTTCAGAAGGTGCCGAAGAAGTGGTTGAGGGTTCCATGACCATTCCTGATTTTAACGCTACCATTGCCTATGCCTTGGGTATTCCCGTGGACTACGTTCTTTACAGTCCAACCGTTCGTCCCTTTACCGTTGCTCATAAAGGTCAGCCGCAACTCGGACTTCTTTCTTAGGTCCAACTCCAATCATCTTTAGTGATCAGGGTGGGACGCAGTTGAAAATTGCCACTCACTCAAATCTTTTTATTTCTTTATCTCGAGATGGATGTGATTGAAAAAAACAGACTGCTCATGAAGCGGCTTGCCTCATGCAGCGACGAGCTTGCTTTGCAAGTTGATGCACTTGATTGGAAAGAGTTGAAGACTGCCCTGAAGGAATGCATTTTCCATGGCGATCAATCGGCCTTGCCCAAAGATTACAGCCCTGCCTCTTATTTTCCAATTCAACCCATAGATTCCGAACAGGAAGTGCTTTATGCTCAAGCCTATGCACAGGGAGAAGAACTCATCCGAAATGGAAAAACCGCCGCTTTTACCGTCGCTGGGGGACAAGGGACCCGTCTTGGATTTAATGGACCTAAAGGTACCTTACCGGTCACTCCAATCAAAAAGAAAACACTCTTTCAACTTTTTGCGGAGCAAATTCTTGGACTCTCTGAAAAATATGAGGTAACCATTCCATGGTATATCATGTGCAGTCCGTTAAATTTGCATGCCACGGTCACCCACTTTAAGGAAAACAATTTTTACGAACTTGGTGAAGAAAATCTCCGCTTTTTTGCTCAAGGCGTCATGCCCGCCACTGATTTTGAGGGTAACTTGCTCCTTGCTTCGCAGCATAGTCTCGCCTTATCCCCCAATGGACATGGCGGTTCCCTCAAAGCTTTAATCGATTCCGGATCCATTGCCGACATGGCAGAAAGAGGTATTGAACATGTCTCCTATTTTCAGGTCGACAATCCATTGGTGACCATTCTCAACCCTTTATTTATCGGACTACATGACCTCCAAAATTCAGATATGTCGAGCCGGTCCCTGACCAAAACCGGGCCGTTTGAAAAATTGGGCAACTTCGTTTCGATCGGCGACCGGATTTCAATCATTGAGTATTCCGATTTGCCTGAGGAAAAAGCCCTTGAAAAAGAAGAGGATGGACGAATCAAATACCGAGCAGGAAGTCCGGCCATTCACGTATTTCGTCGTGACTTCATAGAACAATTTGCCAGTGGCGAAAATAAACTGCCTTATCATCGGGCTGAAAAAAAGGTCTCTTTCATCAATGACAAGGGTGAGCTGGTCGAGCCCGAAGAACCGAATGCGGTTAAATTTGAAACCTTTGTTTTTGATGCTCTGCCAATGGCCAAAAATCCATTAATTCTGGAAGCCGACAGGCGGGAAGAATTTTCTCCGGTTAAGAATAAGACGGGGGTTGACTCCTTAGAAAGTTCGCAGGCGGACATGGTCAAGCGAGCCAAAAGATGGCTGACCAACCTCGGACATTCAATTAGCGAGTCAAGCAAGGTTGAAATTTGTCCACTCACTTATCCATTCGAGGAAGACCTCTCCCAAGCTGATCTTTCTGGGTACGAATTTAACTCCGAATTGATTTATCTTGGATGAAAGCCAACTGCTGATTCATTTCCATTCAATACACAACCAGTGAATTAAAACATCCCCAAAATTTAAAGAATTTCGGACGACAAGAATTGCACGGAAGAAGAATCAGTGTGGAGGCTATAAATTTGCGTGAGAACCGTCGCAATAGGTCCCGTTGCCAGAATGCTTGCAATTGCATAAAGCCACTTTTTTTTCTTCTTCGAGTACGATTTTATGAGGCTGGAAAGAGGTTCCCTTGTGAGAACCGTCACAAAAAGGTTGCTTCGATGACCGGCCACAGGAACACCACCAATAGTCACCAGCGCCTAACTTCATGACAGCAGGCGTTTTGGCGGCAATCACCGGCTTGTTATCATTGCTATCGGTCATCTTTAAAATTCGATTATGGTTTAATGAAATACGAAAGTAGATTATATACTGCTAACTCGACTAGTTTTCAATCTTAGAAAAGGCAAGGCCTCTACGATAAATATCCATCTGGCCCATTCATTGTCATGAACTTCAAGATTTTTGAAATCTCAAGACTTTTTTTTTCTTCGTTCCATCATCAATACGAGAAGCAGTGCTGACGCTGATACCACCAAGCCCAGAACAGGTGTTTCGATTCCACTAACAAATTGGTCTTCCCAAATGACTTGAGTTTGAGTTCCCAATTCAGGCATGCCTTCCAAAAGAGGAACTTCTTTATTCGTCTGAACACTAGAAAGCCAAAACCCAACTCGAAATCCGTCCGCTGACCATTTGCACACGGAAAGGAAAAAGGGCAGCATGGATAAGATCAATGTGATTCGATTCATTTTAAGATAATTATTCTGACATCCTGTTCAAGCACAAGCCTTCCTCGTACCGGGTGTAGAAACTTTTTATAACGATGAAATGCACAATTTGCGCGTTTAAAAGTTCTAATGAAATGATTTCCTGATCCATTCAGGTCTGTCCGTGGTGATTGAAAAGACTCCCATGTCCTTCAATTTTCTTGCAAGCTTTTCATCATTCACCGTCCAAACATGCCACTCATAGCCCGCTTCCATAATTTCCTGGGAAAATTCCCTGGGTATGCCATGATGAGAATCCAAGCCATCTGCATTGATCTTTTTGAGCTTGTTCAGGACTGTTTCCAAAGAAGGTGTCCACTCGCCCGAATCATTCCTTCTAAATTCACTCAACCAGTGCGCAATGTATTGAGGTGCTTGGTTCTTCAGAGCTTGGATTACCTCATGTTTGAAACATAAAATCACAATTCGCTCCTCATGAAGTCCAGACTTTTCAATTTCATGAATTAAAAATGGAATGATTTCAGTTCCACACTTAATCTCCACGAAGATTTTCTTTCCATCGGGAATTGTGGCAAACACTTCAGCAAGAGTGGGAATACGAGTGTTCTTATACTTTTTATCCTTCCAAAAACCAACGTCCAAAGATTTTAATTCAGCCAGAGTGGATGACTTTACCTCAAGATTACGATCGGCCAGTCTCTTGGTCGAGTGGTCGTGAATACATACAATTTGCTTGTCCTTGGTTAAGAGAAAATCACCTTCGATTGCATCCGCACCCTGTTCCCAAGCCAATTCAAAGGCAGGCAAGGTGTTTTCCGGAGCGTCGAAGGAAGCCCCTCGATGAGCAACGATCAAGGGTTTGGCAAAGCAGGTGCTCAAAAACACAAAACTAAGAAAAGTTTGAATATTAATGTGCCTTGACACAAAAAATTCAAGATTTTGGCGACAGTGTGGTCATCCGATAAAATCACCATTTAAATCCGTTGTCACACTGGGCTCATTTTGATTCCATGATGGCTTTGTCTTCTTTTGCCCGAGTACACAGATTCTTCGATTTAATTGAATCTTCATTTTTCAAGAGAAAATTTCCACATTCCAATACGATACCCAAAAACAAAAGACTGCCCAAAAGAAAGTATTGGATGCCTAGAAAATGACCACCGTGAGAAATTAAGATTTATCAAAATAAAATGTTACACTCCATTACTGATTTACGGGGGGGAAACAAAACTCTTTTTCAAAAAAAGGAATCAAATCACGGCAAAACCCCGAACCAACTTTTTCGAATTACACTTCGCCCGCTCAAGATCATCATCTTACTTTAGAAAACATCCAATCATAAAATTCTTTGCTTGAATAGACTTTTTGACGGACATTATGCCCCATGTCTTGATAAACTTTGATTTTTGCAAGCTTGCCCCCCAGCCTGCAAATCGCATCGACCATGCGTATCGACCTTTCAGCGGGCACGACATTGTCTCTGCCTCCGGCAAAGGCATAAACGGGTACGGTAGCCAAGTTAAAAGCCCATTTTTCCAGATCAGGAGACACGTCTTTTGGACCCCTTGGACCGATGCCTCCAACAATTGGAGCAATTGCGGCAAATCTTTCTGGACATGTACCTCCCCATAACCAAGCTCCGTACCCGCCCATACTATTACCGGTGAGATAGATTTTATCAGAATCGACGGGAAACTTTTCAATCACTTCATCAAGCAATAAATTCAAATCTTTTTCCTGCCAAGTCCCCCGCTCGGAACTGTGCTTGGATCTCAAGCATTGAGGAACCACGACGAAACATGGACCTTTTTCAAACTGATGGATCCCGAAAATCAAAGCATGAGCTTGTTCACCCACGCGGTGGAGGTCGCTTCCTATCCCACTTCCACCATGTAGATAAATTAGGAGGGATGCATTGTCTTCAGGATTCCCATTGGTTTTAAAAACCAAGTACTCCGGATTAAGAGAAGTGGTTCTTTCTGCTCGTTTCGGACTAAGTTTCAAGAGTTGAGGATCGATCGGTTCGGACAAAAGCGGAGCCCAGCAAAAAACAAACAAGGAAAGATTTAAGTATATTTTCACGAAAATACCAACTCAGTGAGTGATTATCATTAACCAGATGATGAAGGGAGGGAAACTACTATTTGATTAAAAGTTTGGATAGGTGGATTTGTTTATCCGAATCTAAAAAGGTTTCCTCGACGGAATCTCTTTCAGGTTTCCCCTTCTGGCAGCTCTGTCCCCTCGTAACCTGATTGGTTCAGCACGGAAATAACGGGGAATCACGGGCCAATTTTCGGTGAGAAAATAAGCATAGATTCCCTCCGGGTATTCTTTGGTTTTCGTCACTCTGCCGTTGCACTGATCAAGGTCGCCCGAACCATCTACGAATTCGAAGTCCTTGCTAAACGATCCATCATAGCTTCCTCCAGGTGGGTCGGGACGCTTTCCTTTTTTTAGTCGATAGCTGCTTTTTATTTTCTTTATTTTTGATTCCATGCATTGGGGATCTTCAAAGCCATAAATAACATAGATCGGGTATCCATCCATCGCATATCCGACCAAAGGAGAATGTTCCTTTCCGTTAACACTCATG
This sequence comes from uncultured Verrucomicrobiota bacterium, assembly GCA_902618175.1. Lineage (GTDB taxonomy): Bacteria > Verrucomicrobiota > Verrucomicrobiia > Opitutales > Seribacteraceae > Seribacter. Next base: position 53,393 of record CACMZN010000006.1, on the reverse strand, counting down.
TTTCTCAACAATCCGGTTGGCAAGCCATGATAATGATAAGAGCCATTAGGTTGAACATGTCCATGGTTTTCATCCAATCCCAGTAAAACCGCTCCACTCAACGCTTCATAATTCCAGTCCGCCCGACGGTTCCCCATGAAAAACTCAGCCGTTCCCGGATCAAAAAGAACACCATTGACCGCAATACCAAAAGGAATGTTGGGAGGTCCCCGTACCGTTTCATTATGCAAAGGAATGGGTTCCTTCAGAGGTCTGGGATTCAAAGGCAATGAGAATTCATGATTTTGCACCTTTATGAAATTAGGGTTCTGTGCGTTAGGGAATCGCCCCACTTGGTGATCGGGAATTCCATTCGCCTTCACTTTAAGCTCCCTTTTAGATTTTTTAAATTCACTTACTTTTTCAAAAATAAGTTTTTCGTTGGTCTGAATAGGTTCCCAAACGCGACTCTCTATCCTTGTGTGTTGGCGGAGGGATCTTTGTCCAATTCCCGATGGTTGGGCAGATAGATTTAAAACCGAAACAAGGAACAAGAGAAGGAAAGGTTTTAAAAGGTTCATTTTTAAAAAAATTTATCGACGGCTAAATCCAAAGCGATATTTTATTGTTATTTCTTCATTTACAAATGATGATACATAGTTGTCCTAAAACAAATAATTGTTGATATTTTATCCTTCGTTTCATGAATACAGATGGTCGAAAATGCAAAACTAGTCGTTTCGATTTGGCAAGCTGCTCCAACCATCGTTCAACACGCAATCATTTTCCAATGGTAATTGAATTAATCGTGAAAGCACTAGTGAAATCTCCTCAGTCCCAGGTTGTTGTTTTTGCAAGCCGAATTACCTCGTTTGTTTCCCATAGAATTCGTCGTAGATTATTCTTGTGAAATATTACTTCATCGTTTTTTCCTTCGTTTTTTTCGTCTTGTGCAAAATTCGAGCGGAAAGGGGTCATGAAGACTCAACAATTTTCTGGAAAAATGAAATTAAACCACTGTTGGTGGAGAATTGCTGGGATTGTCACGGAGCCGACAAAGTTCGGGCAGAATTAATTCTTACTACCCGGGAAGGTATCTTGGAGGGAGGAGAAGTGGGTCCTGCCGTGGATCTGGAAAATCCATCTTCCAGTTTGTTGCTGCAAATGGTATCCTACAAGGACGAGGATCACCAAATGCCTCCGATCGGCCAATTGCCTCAAAAGAAAATCGATGCATTGAGAAGATGGATTGAGATGGGTCTTCCCTTCCCCATTGAAGATGAGATCGTTCCAAACCTCAACCATGACCATGTTCGTACCACTGAAGTAAACGAATACACCAAGTCACACTGGGCATTCAAATCACCTGTCAATCATCAAGTTCCCGGAGAAACTAATGATGGACATCCAATCGATCGATTTATCCAAGCCAAGTTACAGAAAGCTGACTTACCAGCCAATCCGATTGCATTGGACCATCAAATTCTTCGCCGCGCCAGTTATGATCTTTTGGGCCTGCCTCCTACAACCGAACAAGTGGAACGATATCTCAACGACAAAAGCCCTGATAAATTTGAAAGATTGCTGGAACGCTTGCTTTCATCCCCTCACTACGGGGAAAAATGGGGCAGGCACTGGCTTGATCTTGTTCGCTATGCCGAAACCAATGGCTACGAAAGGGACGGAGACAAACCACAAGCTTGGCGTTACAGAGATTATGTGATTAATTCATTTAACCAAAACAAGCCCTTCAACCAGTTCATTCTGGAGCAACTTGCCGGGGATGAAATTGAAAACCCAAGCGCCGCAGCAATCACCGCGACCGGATTTCACCGACTTGGGGTTTGGGATGATGAACCTGCGGACCGTGCGCTCGCCAGATATGATTACTTAGACGATATTGTTCGGACCACCACCGAAGTCTTCCTCGGTATGACCGTCGGATGCGCAAGATGTCACGATCATAAAATTGATCCGATTCCAACTGAGGACTATTATTCGATGCTGGCGTTTTTTGCGAACATCACACCTCATGGAAAGCGTGAAGAAAATATTGTGGAGGTAAAAGATCCAATTGGGAATATTTCTTACAAAAATGAAATTAAAGTCTGGAATAGACAAAGAAATCATTTGCAAGGGCATATTTCTGATTTTGAAGAAAAATTTCTCGCCAAATACGATAATGATACTTCCATTAACAAAACAGAAAAAGTCCGGGCCAAACCGATCCTTCTCATTGAGGACGCAAGGGGTAAGGGGAGCCAATGGAATTACACTGTGAGAAAGCCAGCACAAGAATGGATTGAGGTAGGATATAATGACAAGGATTGGAATATTGGGATGGCAGGTTTTGGAAAAGTCGGTCCGAAGGAAAAAGTTGGTACTAAATGGGAAACATCGGACATCTGGTTGCGAACCAATTTCCGATTGGAAACCATTCCTAAAACCTTCCGGATGACCCTCAAACATGATGAGGACGTACAGGTATACCTAAATGGTAAACTCGTTTTTCAAAACACAGGTCTTTTCTCCAAGTACGAGACGCATGATATTAGCCAAGAAAGTGCTGATGTGCTTCAAACGGGTAAAAATGTGATGGCAGTGCACTGCATCAACACTGAGGGCGGACAGTTCATTGACCTTGGGCTCGAATGTTTTGAAGAAGCAGTAGATCATGCGGAACTAATTCACAAACATGCCAACAGATTGATGGGGGAAGTCCTCTACAAGCAATACAAAAACAGAATTCGGGAACTTGGGAGGCATTTACCTACCAAGCCTAAACCTGACTATTACAAAGCACTATCGGTCTCGGAGAAGGGCGAACAGGCAACCAAAATTCTTCGCCGCGGAAATCCTGCTCTTGAAGGGGAAGAAGTTTTTCCTGCTTTTCCCTCAGTGCTAAGCCCGCCAGATCCAGTCATACAAAAGCTTCCCAAATCATCCGGCAGGAGGACGGCACTAGCCAAGTGGATTGGATCCAAGGATAACCCGATATCTGCCCGGGTCATGGTAAACCGAATTTGGCAATATCATTTTGGAAGAGGGATTGTTCGGTCATCAAGTGATTTTGGGTTTCAGGGAGACTTACCCACGCATCCCAAACTTCTTGATTGGCTCGCTATTCAATTTATGGAGTCAGGCTGGGATATAAAAGCGATGCATCGTTTAATCATGAGTTCTAACGCTTACAAGAGATCCTCCATGCCAAATGAACAAGCCCTTGCACAGGATCCATTAAATCACTCGTTTTGGCGCTATGATATGAGAAGATTGACTTCGGAAGAAGTGAGAGACTCGGTTCTAAACGCCTGCGGTACCATCAACCTTGAAATGGGAGGACAAAGCGTTACACCTGCGGTCCCCGACATTATCCTTGCAGGTTCATCGATTAAAGGAAAAGGCTGGGGACCTTGCACACCCGAACAGGCCAATCGCAGGAGCATCTACGTTAAAGTAATGCGTTCCATGCAGATGCCTTTGCTCATTAACCACGACATGGCAGATACCGACTCCACCTGCCCAGTCCGGTTTAACACCACGGTTCCCACACAGGCCCTGAATATGCTGAACGGTAAATTTATGAATGACTCTGCCAAGTCCTTTGCGAAACGACTCCGAACAGAGGCAGGAGTAGAACCGAACAAGCAGGTTGAATACGCTCTAAAACTTGTTTTTTCCCGCAATCCGCAAACAGATGAAATTAATACAGGTGTGGAAATGATGAAAAACATGAAGAATGAATTTAATCTTTCGGATGAAGAAGCACTGGACCGCTTTGCTCTGCTAGCTTTAAACCTAAATGAATTTGTTTACCTCGATTAATTATGAACAAAAAACCAGAAAACACATTTTGTAACCGTACGCACCGTAGAGAATTCCTCAAAGATATAGGTGGAGGCTTTGCCTCGCTCGGACTAACCGGAATGCTTGCGCAAGATGGATTTTTCTCCAGCAAAGCTTTCGCAAGCAAGACGCCGAAGTTCGTCAATCCACTGGCACCCAAGAATTCTAATTTTGCTGCGAAGGCAAAGTCAGTCATTTTTCTTTTTATGTACGGAGGGCCTAGTCAAGTCGACACTTTCGACTACAAACCCAACCTTTATCCGCTCGACGGTAAGTTCATCAAGGTAAAGACATTCGGTCGGGGTGGTAAACGAGATGAAAGTCGGGTCGTTGGTCCAAAATGGAAATTTCGTCCGTATGGACAATGCGGTAAATATGTTTCCGACTTATTTCCTCATATCGGCTCCTGCGTAGACGACATCGCTTTCCTCCACTCTATGAAGGCTGAGTCGCCGATCCATGGATCAGCAATGCTGATGATGAATGCTGGAAATCTTCTTTCCGGACACCCCTCATTGGGTTCCTGGGTAAATTACGGACTGGGTAGCGTAAACGAAAACCTTCCCGGATATGTGGTAATGCTGGATAAAACTGGTGGACCAATTAGTGGAGCCAAGAATTGGTCCAGTGGTTACATGCCCGCCAGTTACCAGGGAACCGTTTTACGATCGCAGGGCACTCCTATCCTTGATCTGGAAAATGCTCACGGGATGCCACGTAGCCAACAACGAACTTTGCTCGACCACTTGAGAACCATGAACGAAGGACATCTTTCGGAAAGATACGACAACTCGAACTTAGCTGCTCGCGTCGCGTCTTACGAACTTGCCTACAAAATGCAGGCATCCGCACCGGAAGCAGTCGACGTAGACAAAGAACCTGAATATATAAAGAATCTGTATGGAATGGATGGTTCGAATACAGAGGATTTTGGAAGAAAGTGCCTGCTTGCCCGGCGTTTGGTTGAACGTGGAGTTCGTTTCATTCAGATATACTCAGGTGGCCATCACAACGACAACAACTGGGATGCCCACGGCGATTTGGTCAAAAATCACTCTTATCATGCAGGGAATACTGATAAACCGATTGCAGGACTTCTAAAGGATTTGAAACAGCGTGGTCTGCTGGATGAAACGCTGGTCGTATGGGGGGGTGAATTTGGACGTCAACCCACTGCAGAATATGCCAATGGTACGGGAAGAGATCACAATTCCTGGGGATTTACGATGTGGATGGCCGGCGGCGGAATAAAAGGAGGAATAAGTGTAGGCGAAACCGATGAACTAGGAAGCCAAGCAGTATCCAACCGATTTCACGTTCGCCGCTTGCACGCCACCATACTGAACCAACTTGGATTGGATCCAAATAATCTGTCATATTTTCATGGTGGGTTGGATAAAAGTCTGGTTGGTGTGGAAGGTGCTGATCCCATACATCAAATCATTGCCTAAGATTCCTTTTCACGTTCATGGATTGGTAGTCCATCATCGTTTGTATAGGTCAAGAAATTAAGCATGCAACCAGACGCTTTTTGCTAAAACGTGTCTTTTCATAGAGTCCTTCACTTTGCCCAATAGTAAAAGTTCCTCAAGAACGGACAATCCGGAAACAAGACAAAAGCAAAGGGCTTTCCTACCCAGGCAGCAACTGGTTCTGAAATTCGAACTTCTGACATACAGAACCAAACCGATTTACCAAACCTGCCTTAAATGAGACAATTTTAACTACATTTAGTCCCGAATTTGTTTCAGTAGCCCAACATAAAAGGAAAAAAGTACTCTCCAAGGGATGCAATAATTTTGTTTGGTTCATTCTAAGCATTTAACCAATTAAAGTATCATTTTTGTGAATTGGTTAAAAAGGTCCCCATCGATGCTTCGTTGCAATAAACAGATCTAAAGAATAAAGTACACCTATTTTGAAATTCAATAAACCACTTTTAATCGATCATCCCTTTGAAGATTGGGTTTGGAATGATGTTCCTAAATTTAGAAAGGAACAGGTAAGAAAGTGGATTTTTGAAAAGGAAAAACTGAATTGGAATCAAATGTTCAATTTGCCGAAATCCATGAAGGAGAAATTGGAGGAGAAATTTGATCTCATGCCAATGGAAAAAGTTCAGGTCCAGGGTTCGCGGGACACGACTCAAAAGTTTCTCTGGATTCTAAGAGATAATCAGCTCATCGAAAGCGTTCTCATACCAGCAACCATTGGAACAAAGGGTATTCGAGCATCCAGATTGACGCTTTGTGTTTCCACTCAAGTTGGTTGTGCCCTGCAGTGTAAATTTTGCGCCAGTGGGCTTGATGGATTAAAGAGAAACCTTACAACAGGTGAGATCGTGGGTCAAATTCTTCTGGCACGCAAGGAAGCGGGCAAAAGAATAGATAACATCGTATTCATGGGTATGGGCGAGCCTTTGGCCAACCTGCCTGCCTTATTGCCTGCCCTTGACCAAATTTTATCGCCCAAAGGTTTGGGTATCGGCGCTCGACACCTAACTCTTTCAACCAGCGGTTTGGCTCCCAAGATCATCGAACTTGCTAAATATCCCGCTCAAATCAGATTGGCGATTTCCCTCCATGGCGGAGATGATGAAACACGCAGCAAAATCATGCCGATCAATGACCGTTATTCAATTGATGAACTTTTCGAAGCTTGTGAAAAGTTTATTCAAAAAAGGAAGAAAATGATCACCTTGGAGTATATTCTGATAAAAGGAGTGAATGACGATCTTAGGCAAGCCGAGTTACTTGCTCGACATTCCCGTAGATTGAACGCAAAAGTAAACTTGATCCCATATAACGAAGTGGACGGATTAAATTGGAAAAGACCAAGTCGCGCAAAAATCAAAGCTTTCCATAAGCGAGTCGAGAAAGGTGATGTTCCTGGGGTCACCTTGAGAATGGAAAAAGGGTTTGATATTGATGCCGCTTGCGGACAATTAAGACTCAGGAAAAAAACTTCTGCCGACTAACTGGTTTTATACAGGTCTTGTTGGGAGCCAAAGTAGACATTCGAATATCTGCGATAAGGTCCTTCGTAACCTTAAACCGCAATGGAAGAGAACGCTTATTCCTTTATTTGTTTTCGTTGAAAAGAGAACGCAAACCGGACTTTTCAGAATCACTATTACTCGCCTCGCCCTTTTCATTCTGTGACTTATTGTTTATGGAAACTGCTTCCTCCTCGGTAACCCACATATGTACGTGAGATTTTTCCACGGTCATAACATAATTTCGGTTTAAAGAAAAACCATAGGTCTTGAACATCAATTTGTTGTTTTCGTTTAATTTCACCTGCAAAGCGTCAAACTGTTCTTTAAGTTTATCATGGACATCCTTGTCTTGGGTTTCTTCCATTTTACCAAGTAATTGTACTGCCAAGGCTCTTTGCTGCTGAACCAATTGAACGTTTTTCTGAAATTCTTTGTTGGCATCTATGGTATTAAGCGAAGCAACTTTAACCAGTTGGAGTTTTGGCGAATTGTCTTCCTGTCCAAGGCTTGTAAGGCATTGAAAAGAAAATATTAAAATAGGTATGAGGGGTAAGTTAAATTTCATAACATCGTTGAATAAAGGAAATTACCACTTTGATCAATCTTCGAAATTCATAGAAGTGGCTTCAAAAAAACTTTTCTAAATTTACCCGTCGTTGCATAGGTTGTTATGCCAAGTGGGACAGACATTTCAATCTCACCAAATCGCATACCTACCTTCCGATCCTCCACCTCACAATCAATCACCATTTGTTCGTCCAGCCAAACCTTGAGGTCCTTTTCAGTAACTCTGAGGCGAACTTTATACCATTTAAAATCTTCGAAGGCATAGACATCGCCTGTTTCATTTTCGGAGGCGTCGAAATCGTCAAGGCTCGATATTCCAATCAACGCTCCTCCCCACCCTCCTAAAATCAAAGTGGCGTGAGATTCAACGTAAGGGAAGGTCAATCCGCAAAAAAAGTCGCTCCCCATTGTTCTCATAGCCTCCAGAGTAATTTCATAATTTACCTTTGGTAAATTTCTTCCCTTCCAATGAATTCCAGACAACTCCGCACCCATTTCTATGACAAGGCTGCCATTTTGATCGATTTCGACGTCGCCTTTCCCAGCATAATCAGTCAACTTCCAATCATCCAAACTCTTTCCATCGAAGAGAATGATTGAAGATTCGTTCTTATCACCCGAATTTTCTGTCGATTCCGCATAGAGAAAAGTCCGAAAAAAAACAATTGAAAGACCCCAAAGCAGGATTCTCGGTAACAACTTAATGGAGAATGTCATGGAAATTCATTGGACTTTAAGAAAATCTTTTTGTCAAGGAATGGGATATGATAATGAATATATTACTGGAAGAACCAAAGTAAGGACTCTTACCTTTTGCAAGAAGAGAATGCCCGCAACAAAACCAACGAACTATTCAAATGTTCGCTCCAACTCGATACGAAGTATTCCTTAAAAAAACCATGTGGAACTACAAATCCTTAAGCTTCTCAATAACCTCGATCTCATACCCATCAGGGGCATCAACAAAGGCAAAGGTTGAACCAGAAGAACTTAAAGTCGGTCCATCGCTGAATGCATATCCAACTTCCTCCAAATGCTTGGCAAACTTTTTCATCGATTCAACCTCAAAAGCCAAATGCATCAAATCCTCCTGAACCACGACCTCACCGGAGTTGGGAAAATAGGTTAATTCAATTTCCTCATCACTGTTGGGAACCTTTAAGAAGGCTAACTTCGATCCACGCGGAGATTCATTCCTACGGCTTACTTCCAAACCAAAAACTTTTTCATAAAAAGAAAGTGAGACTTCCAGATCATTGACTCGCATTCGGGTATGTAGAAATTTGCAGACTTTATTGGTCACTGTCACATTAGCCTGAAAGAAAAGACCCGTTTTTCACTGAAATGCAAAAGTTACTTTCATCACTCCGGCACTAGAGCAAGCATTTAATACACTTATGGCAGATTGATGCTCGGCAATGCCATCAGATTCAATTTCCACTTTCAGTTCAGCCTCCTCCTTGCTTTTAACTCCGCTGCTGATGAGTTGATCACGCAAACCTTTCTGGGTCTTTAGATTCGCCACTAAATCAGGCATTGCCAAGTCATAGCCATCTTCAATTTCGGAACCATTCAGATACACTTCACCCTCCGACCCTATCCTTACTTTTTGCATTTCCATGGGAGTAACGTCGCTGTTCTGAGGTTTTCCCGGTAGTTGTATGGAAAGCTCGGCTTCAGGTTGTTTCAACATGGTAGTTACCATAAAATAAATCAAAAGGAGGAAGGTGACGTCGATCATGGGTGTAAGATCAACTTCATCAACATCGCCTAATATACTTTTCAGGGCATTCACTCCATCAAATACTCTCTTTTAACCTGCCACTTGCCAGGTGCCAAAAATAATGTCAGCTTGTCCCGCATTGCCAATCTCCTTCATAACATCTTGTACAACCGCATGAGTAACCTTCGGATGTACACGCAGGAATACCTTCCATTCCGGATTCTTCTTCACCACCCAACTGATTTGGGAAATGTCGATTTCCGACATGCCCCAGTAAAACTTTTGTCCTTCTGGGGTTTCATCGACGCTGATGATCGTTCTGGATGGAGGAGATTCTTCCACTGCAGAATTGCTAGCAATGGCCATTGCACTCAGCTCGACGTATTGTTCGGACATTCTTTGGGCAACAACCATGAAAAACACAATTAAAAGAAACACCACGTCGATCATGGGCGTAAGATCAGGAGAATCGTTGGTTTCAGGTGGTTTGAACCCTTTCATTTTTGATTCTCAGTACTTTTTTGGAGCCACTCAATAGGAGATGGAGCGGAGGTGGTCAGGCTGGAGGAACAGCTTCTGGAATCGCTTCCCCATCCTCTTCCTCGTAATATTCCTCCCCTTCCTCGCCTTCTTCAAAACCTCCCCTTGCTGCTCTGACCAAAATAAAAACCATTTCACCTGCCACTCGATTTACTTCAGCTACGATTGTTCCAAATTTTGTCTTATATATGAAATAGGCAATCAAAGTAGGTATGGCGACAACCAACCCTGCAGCTGTAGTCCACAAGGCACTTCCAATATTTCCGGCCATTTGTTTGCTGGATTCTCCACCCATGCCGGATTCGGTAAGAACGTTGAATGCACCAATCATACCAGTTACGGTACCAAGCAAACCGATCATTGGAGCGATGGAACCAATTGTGTTAAGCATGTTTATCCAAGTGAAAGGCTTGGCCAATACCAAACCTGAAGTTTCTTCCAAGCCTTTCTCCACGGATTCAATGTCAAGTTCGTCGTCTTGAATCCTCTCTAATCCTCCTTTGAGTACACCCGTCACAGGTAGTTTATATTGATCACACAAGGTTTTGGCCCCTTCGATGTTGAGATTTTGCAACTCCTGCATGATCGGTTCAACGATGTCATCCTTGACGAAAGCCTTTCTGCGGATGGATATGCCGTTGTAGATGATCAGCGTAAAGCCTCCAATGATGAGCACCGCAAAGGGAGCAATGAAAATTCCCAAAGAATCCACCAACTGTTCGCCAAAACTTTTGGTTTGCGCCTGTGCCACGGAAACCAGCATATCCGGAAATAACACTGCACAGATAAGAACTAAGAATAAGATGAGACGTCGATTTCCAGATTTCATATTGATTTGTTTGTAGGGCTAGAAAAGATTCATTTGCGGAAGGGGTCAACTTAGGATTTCAAATTAACTTCCGGGCAGTCTCATTAATTTTTCCTCGCTCATGGACGCCCATTTCGTCGATTTGAAAAATACATTCACTTGCTTGTAGACGTTCCTCGCTGCCTCATTAAGTTCAAGATTTTCATATGCATCACCAGCCATCATCAGGGATTCAGGCAGCCAAGTCAATCCGACGCGGGCGTTGACGATACCTTCTGTGACTTCAAGAACGGACTGACGATAAAAATCCTTGGCCTTCTGGTCATTTCCACCAGCTTCGAATTGCCTTGCATACTGAACACGTATCAAAGCTCTGATTAGTTTATAGAGGGAAAATTCGTTGGATTGCCTGTCGGGAGGAGATTCCTCGACTTTCTTCATGTTCTGCAAGGCTAAGTTAAACATTTTTCCAGCTGCAGCCGCGTATCTCTCATCCTTCGCCGCCCCCTTTGAATAAGTCTCATAAAGCTTAATGTAACAATAAACGGGCCAAAGCTGAAGTATCATTTTGTAGGGACTGTTTGCGGAGACGTCGACGATGGGACCTAATCTCATGTATTCTGAAATTGCTTCTGAGTAGAGACCTTGCAGACGCAGCGAATCGGCCAATCTCAGATAAGCCCCATGATCTGCGGCATCATCCCTGATGGTCACCTTTTGAAGAAGAGCACGGGCAACCTTTGCCGACTTGGGAGTCTTGGCAATCATCTTACCAGCCAAATCCAAAGATGTTTCAGAAAACTCTCGATAACCGAATTCGTCGAGCTTTACCAGATTCAGTCGAGACAGAAGATAAAAAGCTTCCTCAAAGAGTTCCATTTCCACCAGAGCCTTGGCATACGTCAGACAGTCGTCGTGAATAGGAAGATATTCAAAAGGTATTTCAAGATAGAGCAGAACTTTGTAAATGAAAGGCCTTATAATTTCCAAATATTTCGGACTATACTGCTCGTTGGAAAGATACCGAAGAGCCGTTCGAACGTCTTTCGGAAGCATGAGTTCAAAACGAGAAATATTTTGCTGCTTCAGGGATCGAAGTTCGAATTGCATGTTTCCAACTCCTTCCATCTTCGCATAAATGATTCCTTTTTTTCCATCCACACCCAGAAGGCTTACATTTTGAGGCTTGGTTCCGTAGAATACTTTCGCGGGCAACTGTCCACGATATTCGAGAAAGTAATCTCTTTGGGCATCCAAAGGGAGCAACCAAACCAGAAGTCCAATAAAACAGGCGCAAAGCAGTCTCATCACTTGTTGTATTTCCTTTCCCAATCATTCCACTGAGTTTGGAGACGACTGACCTGTTCGGTCTGACCGGTTTTCTCATAAGCAATGATCGCCTTTTCAAAAGATTTGGCAGTCCATTTGAGTGAACTTGGGAAATTCAAAGTCGTTTCCAAATACAAGAATGCAGCCCCTGCATCATCCTTTAGGGACCGTTGACATTCTCCCATCATGAATGAGGCTTGTGCTCTCATCTCCAAAGTGGCATCGGAATCTCCTCTGATCTCCTTAAAGGAGGATCTGGCTTTTTCGAAAGATGCTTCATTTTTGGTTGACTCTCCCACTTCGAAAGATGCGTTGCCCAGTCGCAATCTGGCATCGTTGGCTTTTTCGTGCCAAGAGGAATTCATGAGAGCAGATTCGAAATGAAACGCAGCCGACTGATAATCCCTTTCCTTCTCCTTTGCTTGGCCAATCAAGTAGTGAGCGTCAAAGAGAAACTCTCCGCCGCTTTCACCGTATACTTCAAGCAATTGTTCCATTGCGGCAACCGCATCTTCGATTGATGACTGGTCCAACAATTTCTTTGCCATCCAGACTAAGGCTCCGGGACTGGCAGCAGGAAAATCACTTCGATTCGGATTGTAGTTTCCCCCCACCACAGAATCCGTAGAATCTAGAATGGCTCTCATCCGAAGTTCCAAGGATTTTTGTCTCGTAGTGATGGATTCCTGCAAAAGTTTAGAAAAAGCATTCACCGGTGATAGATCTTCCGGAAAGTCGTTGCTTAGTTTTTCATACTTCGAGAGATATCCCTGGAATTTCTTCTCATATTTGGGATTTATGAAAACCGCACCCTTAAGCTTGGCCAATTCACTGTAGATTTCCGAATCCATTCCAGCATACTTAGAAGAAAGAAGTGGTAGAAGCTTTGTTCGATCCTTGATTATCTCTTCCACGGTTCCTGCTATCACCTCCTCTATGCCTTTACGATTCCTGTAAGTGAATGAAAGAGCTTCCGACTTGTTTTTCACTTTTCGAAGCAAGTCAAGAGTTTGACCATAAAGAGTCTCATACTCGTCATATTTCTTGATGTATTTTTTGAGAATTTCGTCCACACCTACTCGCATTGGATCGTTGCCGTATTTTCTAATGTCCTCGAAATAAAGTTTGAGCATCTCGGAAGGTCGTCCCTGCTTTTCGCAGGCAAACCCAATTTTTGCCGTTGCTAAAGAGATTCTTGCTCCTTCTCTATCGCCAAACTGCAGGCTGTAATCCTTGAACAGGTTTTCAATTTGCATATAGGTCAAAGTACTAGCAAGATCAAACAATTCTCCGTAGTCGAGCAAGGTATCCCCGTTGAGATCAAAGTCTGCAATCTGCAGAGTGGATAAGCTCTCAATTTCAGAAAGTTCCTTTTCAGAAATCATTTCATCTTTGTCTGCATCAAAGAGGTAATAGTGATTGACGAGTCCTTCCGGATTTTCAGCTACCCTTTCGAGCAATCCTCCTTCGTTGAAAGCAGCATCTGAAATGAGAGTCAAATCATCAGAGGTTTTTCGGACTAGGGAATAGTTTCTCCGGGCATTACTTATCTGTTCAAAGCTTGGTTGTTCATCGGGATTCACTTCACTTATCGATAAATCACCAAGGCTTAGGTATGCCTGAGCCACCAATTTGTCTTCGGGAAACCGAACAACGAATTGTTCGAACAATCGAATTGCATCCAAATTTTCCGATGAGCCTTGATAGGCTACCGCGAGTCTGAAAAGAGCATCTTTTTCATATTCCTCATCCGGGTATTGACGAAAGACTCCCCCTCCGGTCCAATCGCCATTTATTTCAGTTGGTCCCGATGCAACCAGTTTACCTCCTCCACTACGATCGGTGATTCTCCAACTTGAACCATTATGCCAAAGTGAAAAACCTTCACGATTCTCAAAAACAGGAAAACCATTTTTAGGCTCATCAGAAGTAGGCAAGTAGATGCCGTTGGGGTCTGGAAGAGAAACTTCTTCTTTGTCCAAAATAGGTGGGGGAAGAGTTTCTGTAGTATCTGACTGAGAAAACTCCTCGATCACTTCTGCTTCGACAGATTCTTCGAAGTTGTCAGTTAGTCCGCTTGACTCGACCTCTTCATCCCCTCCGCACGAAAACAAAAAACCGAGCAAAGAAAACAGTAATTTCTTTCGAAACCTTATCCAGTTATCTTTCATCTCAATCCTCCTCATTTTGAGCCAAGGAACCATCGGTTAGAGGCAAACCCTTCACACTCACCCCAACGACTGCTCCCAGCAGAGGTTTTGCTTCATCAAATTTTCCCGTCGCCAACAACGCCAGTCCACTCATATAATGGGCTGTAGACATGGCAGGGCTTTTTCTAAAAGCCTCACGATTAACATATCCCTCGGATGGATTCATGACGCCATTTTCATAGCCTGCAAACTTACGGAGCAAATCGTCGAATTTTTTTCTTTTAAAGTATACGGATCCCATCATTCCAACGAAATCCCTGGCATACTTGTGTTCAGGCATGACTTCGAGGAAATCATCACACAAATCAAAGAATCTGTCGTAATATTCAGAAGATCGTTGTTTGGCATCGTCCCCTTTTTTCCTCTCTACCGTGGTCAAGGCAGTCTGATAGGTTGAGGCAATTCTTTGAAGATTTTCAGCTTCCTCCCTGTAAGCGTTTGTCATGATGAAGGTGACGTCCGGACGAAATTTCACCCAGTTCTTATTAGCCAAATATTCCTCGCCTAATTCGATGGATCGCTCTCTAAAACTAACCTTATTGGCGGAGGCGAAGGCTGCGTAGAGGAAATTTTCAACGCTTTCGTGATCAGGGAAATCCTTGTATAACCAGTAGAATCCCCAAAAGGACTCCCAATCTCTGCTGGTTGTTTGAAAATTATCAGCTTTTCTCCACCTGAGAGTGGTGGTGAAAGAAGGCGTATTCTTCGCCAGATTCAATTGCCCTTTTGAATTTGTCAATTGCATGGCCAAACCGTTGACCTTTTCCTTAAGCACTTCCAGTCTTCGTTGAGGAAGTCGAGATCCTTGAATGGCGAGAAACTGTTCGAGTCTGGAAAGTTCGGTTTGCAGTCGCTCCTCTCTGCTTGAATAATAGGTTATGATTTCCTCCGTGGTCATAGTCAGGGAATAAAGAAGGGAAGCATCCACATGTCTTTCGGCTTTAGTTAGCAATTCGGCTCCTTGCATAAGATTTACATTCAATCTCAGATCGTAACGGGCAGGAGTGTCTCCGGACAAACGCGGCAACAAAGGAAACACTTCGTCAATTCTTTTGTTTTGCACATACATCTCCGTCAGGCATGATACGGCATATGCTCCTCGATCTTCGTCTTTGGCAAAGTCGGCGAATTTAAGAAGAGATTGGAACGAGGACTCTCCACGAACCCAGTCTTGCATAATGTGATAACATTGAGCCCTTCCGTGATAAAGACTCAAAAGTTCACTTCGCTTGATGATTTGCTTTTTGTAAGGTTGGTTTTCATCGAGAAGGGTCTCGATCACTGAAGCTGCCATTTTCCACTCATGTAGCGCTCTCAGGCAATCGGTTCTCTTTTGCATTGCAGAAACCGCCTTGGGATCATTGGGAAATTGTTCAGCGAAGAATCCAAAAGCCTTGGCTGCCTTAGCAAGAAAATCCTGGTCACCATTTTTGGCGAAGCTCTGCAGATAACCAACACCCCTGACAAATCCAAATTGCTGAAGAATTTTCTCCACTTCTGGATCCTTTTCGTCCTGGAAGCGTATTTCCAACTCATCGAGAAAAGGAGAGGCACCAGCAAAATCCCCTTCTCCTATCAGCTTCTGCGCTTCCGAAATGACTTGTCTCAAAGGCATGTTGTCCGGAGTTTGCCCGAAGATCCGAAAAGCTTGTAAAAAAACAATTACGAGCAAGAGACGAAGGCACTGATCAAGTTTGAGCATTGAAGGGATATGGATGGAAAAGGTTATGTGATAAAAGACCCGAGAGCTTGGACTCGCAAGACTTTTTTGAATCATCTTCCTTCACGCCTTCAACCGCTTACACAGCAAGGACAGGCAAGGACCCAATGATTCTTTTCGATCTCCTTCATTTCAAGAATTTCACCAATGCTTTCCGGATATCGTGGGGATGATACCCTATGTCCGAAAGCACATCCGGGAGGAGGATTTATTGGAGAAGGCACATCCCCCGGAATAATTACCTTTGAAGTGGATTGAGTTGGATCAGGCAATGGAATGGACGAGATCAAAGCTTTGGTGTAGTTGTGCAGAGGATTGGAATAGAGTTCTTCGGCAGATGCAATTTCCACGATTTTCCCCAAGTACATCACTGCAATCATGTCTGAAACATGCTTAACCACCGCCAAATCATGGGCTATGAACATATAGCTCAAACCTAACTTGTTTTGCAACTCCATCAGTAAATTAAGCACCTGGCTTTGAACCGATACGTCCAAAGCTGAAACCGGTTCATCGAGCAAGAGCATATCTGGATTCAGAGCTAGAGAGCGCGCGATTCCAATACGCTGTCGTTGACCGCCGGAAAACTCGAACGGATAGCGGGTTGAGCAACTCGCGGGAAGCCCGACTTGCTCCAGAAGATGGATTACGCGCTCATTTTGCTGATCCCTGTTGCCCATTCCGTGAATTTCCAGCGGTTCGCGGACAATCGCTCCTACCGTATGCCTCGAATTAAGGGATTCCGCTGGATCTTGGAAAACCATTTGCACCTCTCTGCGGTAAGACTTGGGCATGGACCGGCCCGACCGTAGGACTTCGTTGCCTTTGAATTTCACTGATCCTGAAGTTGGTTTGATCAGCCCGACGACGGTCTTGGCGAGAGTTGATTTTCCACACCCTGATTCGCCAACCAAACCAAGTGTCTGTCCATCCTTCAAAATAAGGCTTACTCCATCAACTGCTTTGCAGAATCCTTTTGATCGACGAAAGACTCCTCCCCTGACCGGAAAATAAACACGAAGATTCTCGATGCTTAAAATGTTTTCTTCTTCGCTCATGAATCCGAACAAACCGGACAAGCTTCGACCCAGTGGTCAGGCGAGATTTCACGATAAGGAAGTTTTTCATCAAGTAATTCGCTGGGATGGTGTAATCCACTTCTCGGAGCAAAACGGCAACCTGGTTTAAGCTCGGAAAGGCTTGGCACCATCCCTTCGATGGCCACGAGTTTGGTCTTGGGAACTCCATCAAGCCGAGGAATGGAGGACAGAAGACCTCGCGTGTAGGCATGACGCGGATTGGCGAAGAGCTCCTGAGTACTGGCTCGCTCAACGATGCGCCCTGCATACATAACGCATACTTCATCGCAAGTCTCTGCTATTACACCAAGGTCGTGAGTAATCAGAAGTACCGAAGAACGAAGACTTTTTTGCAGCTCATCGAGAAGGGCAAGTATCTGGGCTTGGACCGTAACGTCGAGCGCAGTGGTTGGTTCGTCCGCAATTACAAGCTTGGGACTGCAAGCCAATGCCATGGCGATGACCACACGTTGCCTCATTCCTCCCGACAATTGATGAGGGTATTCCATGGCTCGGGTTCGGGGAGAAGGAATACCCACTTTTTCGAGCATTTCAACAGATTTATCCCAGGCATCCTTCTTCTGCATCCTATGATGGAGCAGATAAACTTCCCCGATCTGATCACCAATTCTCTTAACCGGGTTTAAAGCATTCATCGGTTCTTGGAAAATCATGCCAATCTCGTTGCCGCGCACTTCCCTCATTTTATCAGGAGAAAGCTGGAGGAGGTCTACCCCTTCGAAGAGTATGTTGCCCGTTGGAATTTTTCCCATTGGTTTGGGCAGCAGGCGCATAATGGAGAGCGCAGTCACGCTCTTTCCGCAACCCGACTCCCCCACCAGACCAAGGGTTTGACCATGACCAACCTCAAAGTTTACTCCATCCAAAGCTTGCGCCTCTCCTTCGTCCATCTCAAAAGAAACGGAAAGATCACTAACTTGAAGAAGTTTGGATCTTTCCTTAGGTGCTGTCATTTAAGCGAAAAGAATCAGGTTAATGAGTCTTGTATTTTTCGTAGATCCGAACCGTTGGTTTGTTGGAAACCGATCTACCTTGCTCCATCGCTTGAAGAATTTCACTCTTCTCCTTTTCCTCGATCCAGAAGACTTGAAATTCCTCGTAATCCCGAGTCTCCTTGGGTCCCCAATCTTCGGGAAACTTGATCCAATTCCAATGACCAAGGCGAAGCCATGGTTTTTTCCATGCCGGCACATACACCGCATGATCATGAATCATCTCAGCCAAACGGTGGGCCATATCGGTGATGTTTTCCAATTCTTCCTCAGGACGGTAAAGGTCGATCAAATGATCAATCTCCTTTACCGCAGTTTGAGTGAGGTTATTGGTGCTTGGCTTGGTAGTGAGGTCTGGCTTTAATTTCCCGTCCGACTCGTACTTTAAGTCACCAACCTCTTTGAAGGCATTGTCCGAATGATAGGGCTCCCAAAATCGAGGAAACAATTCCACTGAGGAATTGAAGGCGGAGAAGACGACCTGATGATTTTTTTCGCCGGCCGTTTTCCAAGCCGCAGTTTGCTCGAGAATCTTGAGTTTCAACTCCAGACCAGCTTTTTTGGCTTCTTCCTTAAGTACGACAAGAACATCCTCATAAGGCTTGTATCCGGTTAATAATTCCAGGGTAAGCCGTTCCCCGTTTTCATTGATCAGAATACCATCCGGACCCCTTTTGGAATAACCCGCTTTGCTGAAATGTTCAACTGCCTTTTCAACGGAAAATTCCCGGGCCCGCAATGTAGGATGGGAACGGTCTCCATAACCATCTGCCACTGTATTCATCCGTATGTAATCGTCTCGAAAGATCTTTTTAAGAATCAAATCGAAATTCATTGCATGATGAAAACCAATCCTCAGATCCTTGTTGTCTAAAGGAGCTTTCTGCGAATTGATCCGCAGGGCAAAGGAAGGAGGCGGCACCTGATTGAAAAACGTCACTTTACTGAGGTATCCGTTGGTTACCAAAGGATGATCGTCGGGAATTTTCTCATACCAGAATTCGGTTTTTGCCAAACCAAACATGTCGATCCCCCCCTTTAAAAAGATTTCAAAGGCTTTGTTGTAGTCTCGAACCACGCTTACACGAATGCGGTCGGGGTTGAAACGATAACGATAAAATCTCTTTTGATCTGCCCACCAATCTCTCTGCCTTAAGAGGACGATGCTCTTTCCTTTGTCCACATTCTCCGGCAAGGCAACGTAGGGACCAGTTGTAGGTTCTGGATTCCATTGATATTTCTTTAGGAATTCTCCGTCCAACTCGACGTAAAAATGTTCAGGTATGGGACGGATTGAAACTCTTTCGACCACATCGGGCTTGGCCTTGTAAAAGGTAATTGAAATGGTTTTTTCATCGTAGAGGGTAACCTTTGGGAATTTATCCTTACCGTAATAATCATTGTACCAGGGTGCCTGTACGTGCTTGCTTCTCATGAAGTAAAAAGTGAAGAAAAAGTCGCTGGCTCGTACTGGTTTTCCGTCACTGTAACGAGCATTCTGATCAAGTTTGAAATACACTGTCTTTCCATCCTTGCTCACTGCCCATGACCTCGCCAACCCCGGGAAATATCCATCAGAATTCGGATGGGTCATGACCAGCGACATGGCGTTGTAATCTAAAAGGTAGCTTCGGAAAGCCCCATTGGCATCCGGTCCGATGGTCCGTAAAGTTCGGGGAAAATCACTCATGAATACGTTCCAGGTGCCTCCTTTTTTTGCCTCAGAAGACGCAAACTCCAACTCACTGGATCCATCCTTCCAAACCAAGCCTTCCGGCATATCTCCCAATCTTTCGATGGAAAAGGCATCTGGATTCCTGCAATAGAATTCCAAGACGTCCTCCGAACAATGAGCAAGCAAGGGATGCGGGTTTCCGTCTGCATCCGTCAAATCTTCCGTTCGCAAGTCTTGACCTGCGGAACCCGAAAGTTTGAGGGTTGAATAAGCAATCGAATGATTACCCTCTGTCAATTGGAGGGCGAGTTCTCGGGCAAACTCCCTTCCGAATTCTCTGGCTAGATCTCTGGCAAATTCTCGATCGATCAAGGATTCTTCACGAATTGAATCTTTGGAAGATGAATTCTCATATCGCTCTTCACGGGGTTGTTTGAGCTTGTGATCCTCACATCCGGAGAAGAAAAGAATCAGGAACGATAGAAAGGAGTTGGTTCGATGATGGTTTTTTTTCATTTTTATTCAAAAGTTGAGAATTTTTTCGGGTCAAATGCCTCTCTTACTGCCTCTCCGATAAAAGTCACCAGGGTGAGGGTAAGGACAAGGGCGCCGACGGTTGAGATAACTATCCAAGGAGCAATTCTTAAATTGCTGACACCCTGTTTGAGAAGCTCGCCCCAACTGGGAGTTGGCGCTGGCAATCCGTAGCCAAGAAAATCAAGTGCTGTGATCGATGAAATTGCCGCTGCAATTGTGAAGGGGGCAAAAGTTACGAGAGTGGATACGACGTTGGGCAAAAGATGCCGAAAAATTATGCGTAAAGGACTTGCTCCGACTACCTTTGCCGAAGCGACGTAATCTCGACTCTTTTCCTTAAAAACCGCAGATCGAATGTAATAGGTCATGCCGGTCCACGAAAAAAGAACCATTATTATGAGCAAGGAAGATACTTGCCATCCGACTCCCCACCAACCAGGCATGATCGAAACCAAAATAATCACCATGTAGAGGAAAGGAATGTTTGCCCAAATCTCGACCAATCTAAGACCTACAATATCCGTCTTACCTCCAAAAAATCCCATCACGCACCCAGCCGAAAGAGCAATCAGGTAAGTTAGGATGAGATAACCAAAGGAAAAGATCATCGCAATTCTAAAACCGTACAGCAAGCGGGCTAGTACATCCCTCTCCGTTTTGTCTGTCCCGCAAAAATGACCGTCGGAAAAGCTGGGTGGGGAAAAGCCGGTTGATTCAGCTTCGGCATAGTCCATTTCGAAAGGATCGTAGGGCACAAATGGCATAAGAACCCAATTTCCCTCGTTCTCCAAATTGAATTTTGTCTTCAGTTCGCGGTAGTTGGTCTCGTATGCGTAATCCAAACCAAAAGTTGTTCCGCTAATTTGACTTCCATAAGTCGGTAGGAACAACTCTCCTTCATACCAAACCAACAAAGCTCTCTTGTTTACGAACAATTCTCCAAGAAGGCTGAGTCCAAACAAAAAGAATAAGAAGAGAAAAGAATAATAACCTCGCTTGATTGACCGAAAACGGTGAAGTTTCCTTCGAGTGATCGGATTCAGCTTGAAATATTCTTTCATTCGAAACGAACGCGGGGATCAACGACTGCGACCAAGGCATCGGACAGAACATTGCCCAACAGCATAAGAAAAGCCGAAAGTGTGAGGACGCCCATGACTACGGGATAATCCCTGTCGATAACCGAATTAAATCCAAGCAAACCAAAACCATCTATGTCGAAGATCGTTTCGATGAGGAATGAACCGGTAACGAAAAGGGTTACTTGATGGCCAACGTTCGTAGCCAGGGGAACAAGCGAATTTCGAAGCGCATGCTTGCGCACGGCGTCACGGAAAGAGATACCCTTGGCCATAGCCGTGCGTAGGTAGTCGGAAGAGAGATTGTCCATAAGATGATTTTTCATCAACATTGTTACAAACGCAAAGCCCCCGATCAAATAACAACACAAGGGCTGAACAGTATGAGCGAATAGATCCTTTGCTTGGCCCCAAGGAGAAAGTTCCTCAAATGCAACACCCGTAAGTCCCCCCATCGGTAACCAATCCAATTTGACGGAAAAGAATAGCAACAAAAGCGAGCCAAGGGCGTATCCGGGAACCGCATAGCCGATGAAGATTAAAACCGAGGAAAGATCGTCCGAAGGCGAGTTGTGTCTGACGGCTTTGTATACACCAAGGGGAATGCAAATCAAATAGGTGAAAAAAAAGGTCAGCAAACCAAAGTAAGTCGAAACCGGCAGACGTTTGTAAATGACTTCAAAAACGGGTTCTCCATAGCGAGTGGATTCTCCAAAATTACCTTGCATAATTCCTTGATAACTCGTCATGAAAAGCTCGGCCACCGGTTTTGCATTGGGTTGGTCCGGGCGATTTTGCTTCATCCGAATATTCCAATTTCCAAGCAAACGATCTTGGTTGACGATGCGAACGTCTCCTTTTCCGTTTCTTTCAACCAGTATCTTCTCTCGGGCTCGTTGAATGAATGACTCCGAACGATCTGCCTCAACTCCATCAATCTCGCCATCTTGGTTGAGGTCAAACAAATCAAAATTCACATACCTCGAGAGATGAACGGGCACTTCGTTTTTCTGTAAGTAACCGTCTCGATTCCAGTCTAAGTCAGAAAGATGAAAACCAGGCAAACTCACTCGTTCGGCCAAGCTTTTTTCATCACCCAAGAAACGAATTTCTCTAAATTCTATTTCTCTTGGACGTAAGCCGAGCCATATCAGATAGGCTTCCCAATGAGGCTTGTCGAAGCCATAGAGCCGTTTCATTTGTTCGAGCTGTTCCTCGGAGAGCGCTTGTTCCGTACCCGCGCCTTTGCCTCCTCCTCCTTCCTCCGAAACTTGTTGCATTTGCATCATGGCTTGCTCCAATGGTCCACCTGGAGCGAGACGTGTGATTGCAAAGACCATAATGCTTATTCCTAAGAGAGTCGGAGGAATCAAGAGGAACCTACGGATGAAATAATCGCGCATGACGACCAGTTTGTTTAGGAATTGATTAGAGTCGAAAAAAGAGAGTAAGAAAAGAATCTGGATTTAAATCCTATTATTTGACATGTTAGAAAAACGCTCCACTTTTTGTAAAATCTATTATTCCCACATTCAGACAATAAAAGTTTTCCTAACCTCCACCATGTTTTTGTCTTGGAGTTGTCTGTTTTTTTCTTGTTCTGCTCCAACAAATGTGGAAAAGGCAATCGAAAATCAAATCCTGCATTTTGGACTTGGCGCGGAACCTCAGTATCTCGACCCGCAACTAGCGACAAGCGTTTCCGCTCATAACGTATTGTCGGCTCTTTTGGAAGGTTTGGTGAGTGAAAACCCAAAGACCTTGGAGCCGGAACCTGGGGTTGCCGAAAGTTGGTCGATTTCCAAGGATCGCAAAACCTATCTCTTTCATCTGCGTGAAAATGCCAGATGGCAAAATGGCGACCCGGTCACTGCCTATGACTTCGTTTATTCTTATCGACGCATTCTCAATCCTGATCTGGGATCGCAATATGCGTCGATGCTTCACGTTTTGAAAAACGCAAAAGCTTACCACCAGAGAAGCATTCCTTGGGAGAAGGCCGAAGTGGGAGTCCGAGCTACCGATAAACTTACCTTGGAACTTACTTTGGAAAACCCGACTCCTTACTTTCTTGAATTGCTCAATCATTATTCATGGTTCCCCGTTCATCCCCCCACCATCAAAAAACATGATGCATTTGACCGGATTGGATCCCAATGGACGAAACCCACAAACTTTGTTGGAAACGGACCTTTCAAGCTCAAGGATCATCGTGTGAATTCGGTCATCGAAGTGACCGCCAGCAAAACCTACTGGGATGCGGACAACACCAGATTGAATGGAATCCGCTTTTATCCGATTGAAGCGGTTGATACCGAAGAAAGAGCATTCCGGTCTGGTTTTCTGCACCTCACCCAGACAGTTTCTTCGGATCGAATTGATTATTTGCAAAAAAATCATCCGGATTGGATTCATTTTGAACCATATTTAGGAACCTATTTCTATCGCTTTAATCATTTGACCCCCCCTTTTGATGATATGCGGATTCGAAAAGCTCTCAGTATGTCAGTGGATCGGCAAATCCTTGTCGAAAAAGTACTGAAAGGGGGACAAAAGCCCTCCTTTTGCTTCACTCCTCCCAATACTGGCGGTTTTACCGCAAACGACCAATTTGAATACAATCCGCAGAAAGCAAAGTTTCTGATCGAAGAATACCTTTTGGAAAAGGGACTCGAGGAAATGCCTCCGATCGAATTGACTTATAATACCTCCGAGGGGCACAAGAAAGTCGCCGAAGCCTTGCAAGCAATGTGGAAAAAAAGCCTAGGAATCGAAATCAAATTATTAAACATGGAATGGAAAGTTTTTTTATCGACCATTTCCAAGGGTGATTACTCAATGGCTCGAGGTGGTTGGATTGGAGATTACGTCGATGCCAACACCTTTCTACACATGTGGCGTACCAACGACGGACACAATCAGACTGGATGGTCGAACCAAAAGTATGATCAACTTCTTGATCTCGCTGAGACCGCAACTGATTCGCAAGTCCGACTCAATTTTTTTCAGCAATGTGAGGAAATTCTATCAGAGGAAGTTCCGATTCTACCGCTTTATTTTTATGTTCACGTCACGCTTCGTCATCCCACCGTAAAAGGGTGGTATCCGACTCTTCTAGATCATCACCCCTACAAATTTGTCTACCTGGAAAAGGAAGAGGAGCCATGAGGTCATTCATACTTTCACGAATTCTTCAGGCGATTCCCACGCTTTTGGCAATTGCAACCATTACCTTTTTCATGACCCGTTTCGCTCCAGGGGGCCCTTTTGATTCGGAAAAGGCAATCCCTGAGGAAATCAAGGTCCAGCTCGAGAGTCACTTCGGATTAGACCTTCCCCTTTTCCATCAATACTTGCTTTATATGAAGAATCTTCTCCGAGGAGATCTTGGTCCATCCTTCAAATACTTGGGTTGGCAAGTTTCGGAACTTATAGGAATTTCATTTCCCGTTTCCATGACCTTAGGAACCTGTGCCCTAGTGATTGCTCTCATCATCGGACTACCCGCAGGTATCATTGCCGCCTTGAGAAAGAACACGATTTGGGATTATCTACCTATGAGTCTTGCAATGATTGGCATATGCTTGCCCACTTTCGTTCTTGGACCGCTGCTCATTTTAGTCTTTTCCAGCACGCTTAATCTTCTTCCTCCCCTTGGTTGGTATTCGTGGTCGGACTTAGTCCTGCCTTCGTGTACTCTTGGTCTTTTCTACGCAGCCTACGTGGCCAGACTGACGAGAGCAGGGATGCTCGAAACTCTCAAGCATGATTACATTCGAACGGCTCGGGCCAAGGGAGCGTCACCTGCGAGAGTTGTCTACAAACACGCCCTGAGAGCAGGCTTGCTTCCAGTAGTTACTTTTTTGGGACCGGCGTTTGCCGGGCTTGTGAGCGGATCCTTCATCATCGAAAGCATTTTCTTTATCCCCGGGCTTGGGAAGTTTTTCGTCACCGCAGCGTTTAATCGAGACTACACCATGGTCTTGGGCACGGTTCTTTTTTACGCAACCTTGATTGTATCCCTCAATCTTTTGATTGATTTTCTGCAAGCTTGGTTGGATCCGAAAGCAAGGGAACAGAAGTGAACGAACCAGCAGGATCATCCCTCGGCAAAGATGCATGGATGCGATTACGCGCCAATCGCATGGCCATGATCAGTCTTTTTCTATTTCTAATTATCCTCTTATTCTCCCTTTTAGGTCCGCTATTCAGCAAATACCGATATGACGAACAGGATTTGGAAAAAGTTTTTCTTGCTCCTGGCGCCGAGCATTGGTTTGGAACCGATAACTTAGGTCGTGATCTCTTTGCACGCACAAGTCATGGAGGTAGGATTTCCTTGGCAGTAGGCATACTTGCTACTTTTGTTTCTTTAGTCATTGGGGTCACTTACGGAATGGTTTCCGGATACAATGGTGGAAAAATCGACGCCTTTCTAATGAGGATCGTAGACATTCTGTATTCCCTTCCCTTTACGATCTTCGTCATTCTACTGATGGTCATGTTTGGACGAAATTTTCTTCTTCTCTTTCTAGCGATTGGTGCCGTAGAATGGTTGACCATGGCTCGAATCACCCGAGCCCAGACGATTAGTCTGAAACGGGCGGAGTTTGTCTTGGCGGCACATGCACTTGGGTATTCGCACACTCGAATTCTTTTTCATCATATACTACCCAATTTACTGGGTCCGATAATCGTTTACGCTACCTTGACGGTTCCCGCAGTGATGCTGTTGGAGGCAGTTCTCAGCTTTCTCGGACTTGGGGTTCAGGCTCCCATGAGTTCATGGGGAAGCTTGATTAAGGAAGGGGCGGAAAAAATGGATGCTGCTCCATGGCTACTTTCCTTCCCCGGACTCTTCTTCTGCATAAGCTTGTTTTCCCTGAATTTTATTGGTGATGGATTGCGTGATGCCCTGGATCCGAAATCTTCGAAGGATTAAGCCATGAGCGAATTGAGAATCGAAAACCTTAAGACTCACTTTCACACTCGTGAAGGGATCGTAAGGGCAGTCGATGGAGTGAACTTTTCCATCGCCAAAGGAGAAGTCGTTGGATTGGTCGGAGAATCAGGGTCCGGAAAAACGGTTACCTGTCACAGTATTCTAAATCTTCTGCCCTCGCCTCCCGCCCAAATTGAAGACGGTAAAATCTTTCTTGATGAAGAAAATCTCTTGAGTGCTTCAAACGAAAGGATGCGTAGTCTTCGCGGCAAAGAAATTTCCATGGTTTTTCAAGATCCGATGAGTTGCCTAAATCCATATATGACGATTCTTGAACAAGTCGCAGAACCATTGATCATTCACAAAATCGCTGACCCTGCGCAAGCGCTGGAAAAGGCGATGGAAATGCTCATTCGAGTAGGAGTAGATAAGATTAGAGACAGAAAAGGAGCTTTCCCTCATGAATTCTCGGGAGGCATGAGACAAAGAGCCATGATCGCAATGGCTCTTGCTACCAAACCAAACCTTTTGCTGGCGGATGAGCCGACCACCGCTCTAGACGTAACGGTTCAGGCAAAAATTCTTCGTTTGCTGAAGAGTCTCTGTCAAGATTTCGGCACAAGTGTACTTTTCGTTAGTCATGATCTCAGCGTGGTTGCTGAGATTGCAGATCGTGTGGTGGTTATGTACCAAGGAAAGATCGTCGAAGAAAACGACACTCAATCGCTTTTTCGCTCCCCATCTCATCCCTACGTCAAAGCTTTGATTGCTTGCCGACCAACACTTAGGACACAAGTCCAAGTTCTTCCCACTGTGGCCGACTTCATCGGAGATCGGGTGAGGAAGGTAAAGAAAGCCAATCATAAAACTGAGATAACAAAACAAATAGAAAGAGAGGAACTGATCGCCACATATGATCTCTCGGTTCATTTTGGACAAAGAGAAAAGCAAGAGGGAATCATTAGAGCGGTCGACCATGTGAATCTATCCATTGAGAGAGGAAAAACGATTGGACTGGTCGGAGAATCCGGCTCAGGCAAGTCTACTTTAGGTAGAGCAATTCTGCGCTTAGTGAAAATTACTTCTGGTAGAGTTGTTCAGCATAAACAGAACGTGGATGAATTACGAGGCGATGCCTTGCTTGCATTCCGTAAGAAGATGCAGATTGTCTTCCAAGATCCCCATGCATCGCTGAATCCTAGATTAACCATCGAAGAAACTTTGCTTGAACCTTTAGTTGTTCATCGAATAGGATTAAATGGTAAAGAACGTCTTGAACGCGTTGTCGGATTGTTGGAAGAAGTCGGTTTGGAATCCTCTCATTTGCATCGTTATCCACATGAGTTTTCCGGCGGGCAAAGGCAAAGAATTTGCGTCGCGCGAGCACTCACGACTGAGCCCGAATTCATTGTCTGCGACGAATGCGTAAGCGCCATGGACGTTTCGGTTCAAGCCCAAGTTCTGAACTTATTGCGGGAACTTCAAAAAAACAGAAGTCTAACTTACCTCTTCATCTCCCACGATCTAAGTGTCGTAAAATATATGTCTGATGCCATTGCAGTGATGCGCGAAGGCAAAATTGAGGAATTTGGAACGGCAAAGGACATCTATGGAAATCCCAAGTCCGCCTACACCCAAGAACTTCTTGACTCGATACCCAAGTCCAGTCTCCTTTGGAAATGAATTCGTGGGAAACCTATTGCAAAGGCTTGACCGTGACGGTGATTTCCATGCTTTCTGGCAATCTGCCATAATAGGTACCGGTAATCGGGGCGACGTCCTTATAATCCCTACCGGTTCCCAAAATCACATAGGTTTCATCGACAACTCGATTGTTCGTCGGATCCAAGCCAAACCAACCATGTCCATTCACCAAGACTTCAATCCATGCATGCGAGGCTTCCGATCCTCGCATTGACTGATTACGTGTATGATCGTAAAAATATCCACTTACATAACGGGCGGGAATGCCAAGACATCGACACAATGCAAGAGCTGCATGAGCAAAATCTTGGCAAACTCCTTTGCGAGTAGAAAGAATTTCATTGGCATGCGAATGAACACTGGTGGTGGCTTTTGAATATTCGAACCGCTCGTAGATAAATTCCATGATCAAGTAGGCAGTCTGGAAGACATCCTTGGATTCACCTTGCACATCAACAGCCATGCGCCACGCCTCAGGATTAATTTCGACGTAGGAAGAACTTTGAAGATAAGGACGGCAATCAGCTTTTCCTTCCATTTCCCGCAAGGATTTCATCGAAACTCCATAAGGAAAGGATTCGAAATCCACCCGCTTATGGGTAGAAATCGTCGACCGACTCTCGACAATTAGTTTGGAATGATCTTGAGGAATCTCAAAATGATGGACCAAGTTTCCATTAAGATCCAAATATTTGTGCAAGCGACTGGTCGGGAAAACATTAACAAAGCAACTTTCGCATTTTTGCCATTGGTTTGAAAGCGGATGCAGTCTTAACTCATTAAAACTATCCTTTACCGGGCTCGGATAACGGTAATGTGTTTTGTGATGGATATATAAGCGCATTGCTGGATTGATAGTTACGCAGAGAGAGTGATGGAAAAATCACTGCTGTTGAGCCTGAGTTTGTTCAGCCATTTTTTGGCTGACGCTCTCTATTTCAAAAGGTAGCAGAACATAAGTCTCGAAAATGCGTTGTCCCACTTCTATGAGTTTGGTCTGCAATTCGTCTATCGACTGATGGAGTCCCTTGTCCATCAAAGTGGCGATGTCAGTGAAATTCACGGTCGCCAAGGTACTTCCGATCAATCTTTCCGCTTCATTGGAAAAATTACCACTGGGAACTCCGGATATTTCATGAAGATAGGAATCGATCCTTCTAATTGCGAAACGCATGGATCTTGGGAAATCTTGGGAAAAGAGCAAAAATTCGGCAACGTTTCGAAGGGACAACTCTCCTCGAAACCTCTTTCGATAAGCGGAGAGAGCGCTGCAAGTGCGCAAAGCTCCGATCAAATCGGTCCGAGAGGGTTCGGAACCAATAAGACTGAGGGTATCCAGAATCCGACTCGTTTGATCCGCCCGTTCAAGATATTTTCCAAGCGAAATGAAGCGCCAGCCTTCATCGTGATGGACAGTTGCGTCGACCAGACCTTGAAAAACCAGTGAAAATCGAATGATTCTTTGAGAAAAATGACTGGGACTTTGCTTGAAGGTTTTCTTCGCGTCCCCGGATTGGAAAAATAGGTAGGTGTTGTTCAGTTCCACCCAAATTTCATCGGAGAGCTGGTCTCTTACCATTCGAGCATTTTCCCTTGCGAAATATATGCAGTTACGAATTGAATTTGGCCAATTTTCTGCAAACAAAATGAACTCGTCGGCTTCCGTCCTTCCATCCGCTTGAAAAAATTCCTCAGCGTACAAGGCAGATAAACTGGAACTCCAAAATTTCTTGCTTTGAATACCAAATCCTGTTTCCAACCTTGTGTCTCTACGCACTTCCACCAAACGCGCCAAACTCTCTGCTCTTTCGACGTATCTGCTCATCCAGTAAAGGTTGTCTGCGACTCTCGAAAGCATGGTCATTCAATTCTTAAGAACCCAAGTGTCTTTGCTTCCGCCACCTTGAGAGGAATTTACAATGAGAGAATTCTTTTTCAGAGCAACTCTGGTCAAGCCACCGGGCACGATTTCAATGTCCTTTCCATACAGGATGAAAGGTCTGAGATCAACGTGCCTACCTTCAATTCCATCTTCACAGAAAGTTGGATGCCTAGAAAGTGAAATTATAGGTTGAGCGATGTAATCTCTGGGGTTGGAAGAGATTCGATCTTTGAACTCCTGCCTCTCCTTTTCAGAGGAAGAACTACCCACCATCATTCCATAACCACCCGATTCATTGGCAGGCTTAATCACCAAGGATTTCAAGTTTTCCAAAACGTATTTTCTATCTTTTTCCCTCCAACAAAGGAAAGTTGGAACGTTAGACAAGATGGGCTCCTGATCTAAATAGTATTTGATCATTTCCGGAACATACGCATAGGTGACTTTGTCATCCGCAACACCGGTTCCAATTCCATTAGCCAAAGCTACATTTCCCCGCAAATAGGCGTTCATCAGACCGGGAACCCCAAGCATAGAATCCTTATTGAAGAACAACGGATCAAGAAAGTCATCATCCACTCTGCGATAAATGACGTCGACTTGGACCAGACCATGAGTTGTTCTCATGTAGACAAATTCATCAATAGCAATTAAATCGCGACCTTCCACGATCTCGATTCCCATCTGCCTAGCCAAAAAGGTGTGCTCAAAATAAGCACTGTTGTAAACTCCGGGAGTCAGCACCACGCAAACAGGTTTTTGTGATTGTCTGGGGGATAGGTTTTCTAATGTCTTAAGCAGTAATTCAGGGTATTCTTCGACTGAACGTACCGACATTCCTTGAAAAGTCTGAGGGAATGTTTTTTTCATGATTTCCCTATTCTCCAAAAGATAAGATGCTCCTGATGGACAACGAGCGTTATCTTCCAAGACAAAGTAGGTACCCGAATCGTCCCTGATCAGGTCCGAACCGCAAACTTGAATAAAAATATCCTTGGGTATATCAAATCCGACCATTTCCTTTCGAAAATTCGAGGACGATTGAATGACTTCTGTAGGAATGATTCCATCCGACAAAATTTTTGCATCTTGATAAATGTCATGCAAAAAAAGATTCAAGGCAAGCATTCGCTGTCTTAAGCCCTGATCAATAACAGTCCATTCGGAATGAGGGATAATTCTCGGTATCAGATCAAAGGGAAATATCTTCTCCGTCCCTTCTTCATCTCCATAAACGGTGAATGTGACGCCGTGCTCTAAGAAGGATGAGTCTGCCTGGCTTCTTTTCTCTAAAATTTCACCGCTCTCCAGCCTGCCAAGCCGATTATAAACCTCTTGATAGTGTTTAAGTGGCTTATGCGGATGGCCCTTGCCAAACATTTCATCGAAAAACCCCTCGGTCAAATAGTTTTCAAATGGAAAAGGTCTCATCAGCGAATCGAATCCAACTGCGGCAAGTAACGCGCCACAAGTAACTAAAAAAGGCCATAATGAGTTATTTTACGTCTGATTTATTCAAATTCATTTAAAAAACCTAATCTTTCCGCAGAAAACAGAAATTGTTGAGCAAGTCCCGCATGCTTGCCAAAATGCCTGCAGGCAAAAATAATTTTCTGATTTAATGTCCATCCTTTCAGCTGATACCTTCTTTCTAAGGTTTTCTCAATCCAAGTATCAATGGGGAAGGCTTGAAATTTTCCAGCTCCAAAAAGTAGCACACAATCCGCTATCTTTTGTCCAACTCCAGGCAAACCGACCAACCTGTTTCTAGCTTCTCCATATTCAAGACCTTCCACCTCGGTAAGCCAATCAGGTTGCTTTGCTAGAAACCTAGCCACACCTACGATGCTTTTTGCTCGATATCCGACTTTAAGATTTCTAAATTCTTGTTCAGGTATCTCGCTTAATCTCTCCCATCCGGGAAATCCATAGTTTCCCCGACCCAGAAAGGGTCCATACTTACGAGCAATGGAATACCCAATTTCTCTGATTTGAGGTATGCTTTTTACCGGACTCAAAAGAAAATAAAAGAGTGTCTCATCCAGTGGTTGTTTGAGAATGCGCAAGCCTTTGAGAGATTTAATGCAACATGCCATCACTGGATCCGATCGCCAGGGTAGTTGATCCAAGGCTTCTTCGTATGAAGAGTCCAACCATAAATAACGAGCCAGATCATCATGAGAAAATTGACTTCCCAAAAGAGAACGCCAGTCCAAATTACCTTCCCTTAGTCGTAATTCCACAATGGTTTTCCCCACCACTCCTGTCCATCGATTCGCTTGGGTTTCAGTCCAAACGAATGATTGGCCACCAAGAAGGGTTTCCGAAAGGCTTATTCTGGAAAAAGCACAATCGGATGCCCTTTTCCACTTGGTGAAACTATTGACATCATCTTTTATTTCTCGTGAGCCCAAAGGAAACTTTGCCTTTCAGACAGTAATTGATGTTCATCTGATCGAATTTCTATTCGCCATGCCACTATTTTGGTCTCTTTGGATGCCCAATCGTCACCGGTGATTCCAAGAAGAACTTCTTTCTGGTTGTTGACCTCGGAAGGGATTACGAACTCGAAAATTTTCATTTCCAAGGAGTCATTGCTATGAACATTTAAAATGAAACGGGTTTCTTTTGGCAACTCGTTCAGGGAAACGTCTAGATTCAAAATAAAATACATCCCTGCTCGTACACTTGGATCACTGCGTAGAATAAGTTGATTTCCCTTATATTCCCTTCCTGTAAAGTATTCAAGCAAGCGCTTGAAATCCCGATGCTCAAAATATTTTTCGGCAAGAGATTCGATTGAAACTTTATTTTCACCCTTAATGGGCAAAAGAAAGACAACAGATAGAATCGGAAGAAAAACCTGAGAAAAACTCATTGATTCTCCCAAAGCACTCCTAGTCTTTGCTTTCTACTTTGGAAGATTTTCTGGTTTTGGTTTCCACCCCTGATTCGGGTCCGAGTACATCTTCTGCACTTGCCTTTTCAGCAACCACACTAGTTTTTTCCTGCGTCTTGGAATTAATTCCTGATTTCTTATGCCCTGTCTTGACCATCGAATTCCTGGATGCCTTTTTGACCGAATTGTTCTCCTCACTGCGTTGACCGGATTTAATTCGGTTTAAATAGGCGGTTCGCCTACGTCTTTTAATCAGCTTATTATATTGTTTACCCATGTTTCCTGTAGTGTCTGAGATTAATTCGCAGAAATACTATCAACCTTCAAGACAATTTAAAGTTTAAGATATCTCGACCGGTCGTCCGGACTCAGCTGATTGATAAGTTGCATCGATCACTTTCATTAAGGAAAGCGCTTGATCTGGTGTATTCAAAGGAGGTTCTTCTCCATTAAGCGTTCGCACAAAATTCTCAGCGGATCGAATTCGTCCCATGTCTTCATTCTCCTCAGTAAGAATGGAGCGGTTGACGGAAGAACCATGTTCTTGAAAATAAAGTTCGCAATCGTCAACAGCGGTCTCGTCCAAACCATCGGTTCCAAATAATCGACGAATCATACCACCTGCTTTCTGACCCTGAAAGGTGACCGAGACTTCTTCGCGCTTATTCATCTCAGCCCAAGAAACTTGAAAGCTTAGTATTTGCCCAGTTTCAAATCGAACGAATCCATGAGCAGCGCTCTCCACGTTCGTAATGCCATCAACGACGTCGGGTATTCCCCAAGGACCCTTGAAATCCTTATTTTCAATGAAATCTTCAAAGGTTTGGGCCAGAACACAATGAGGATTCGGATAGTCCATGTAATGCATGGCAAGATCAATCATGTGCAAAAGATCGATCAAGGGACCCCCTCCCGAAAGCTCCTTATTGGTAAACCATCCTCCAAACCCAGGAATCCCAGTACGACGGATCCATTTGGCCTGAGCAGAATTAATTCTTCCAACTTCGCCTGCTTCAATGTATCTGCGCAAGGCATAGGACTCTGGTCTGGCTCTGTTGTTGAAATTAAACATTAGGGTTTTTCCCCTTTCATCCGCTGCTTTCTTCATTTCGGAAACTTCTTGAGCATTCAAAGCTGGCGGCTTTTCGCAAAAGACATGCTTGCCTGCACGTAAAGCTTGGAGCGCCAACGGACAATGCGTTCGATTCGGGGTAATGATGCTGACTCCGTCAAGATCTTCCAGTTCGTCAAGCATCTTCTGAGAATCCGAATACACTTTTGAGATTCCATAAGTTTCGGCCGCTTCTGAAGCTGCCGTTGCATTCATGTCGCAAACGGCGACTAATTCAGCCCCTCCGGCTTTAAATCCCGCTGCATGATACTGAAGCATACCTCCAGCGCCTATGATACCAATCTTCTTATTCATGGTTAATTATCGAATTATTTCGGAATCGGAGGAAACTTGGTCCACTTTTCCTTGGATTTTGAGCTCTTAACTACGGTTTCTATAAATGCCATCCCAATTATTCCGTCCCGTATATCGGGGTAATCATAGCCGGATTTCCTTGGATACTTGCCCGCAATTTCGTCTCTTATGGCAACCGATGCGCAATTGTAGATGTTGGCAAAAGCTTCGATGAATCCTTCAGGATGTCCGAACGGTATACGAGTATGTTCAACCGCGGAGCCTGTGATATATCCATTTCCTCGACGATACACTTGACGGGGAGCCCGAGCATCCTTGACGATTAGGTCATTTGGCTCCTCTTGGTGCCATTCGATGGATTTCTTGGTACCATAGATTCGAATGTTCAAATTATTTTCATCTCCGTTTGATACTTGTGAAGCGTAAATGATTCCACGTGCACCACCCTTGAAACGAACAAGAACATTGCCATCGTCATCTAGTTTCCGTTTGGGAATGTTGACGGATAGATCGGCGCAAAGAAAGTCAATTTCTAGTCCAGAGATGTAATGAACCAGATTTTCTGCATGCGTGCCAATGTCTCCCATACAGTTTGAAATTCCAGCTATTTTGGGATCCGCTCTCCAATTCGCGATCGCCTTTTCTTCACCAGTCAACGCAGTAATTGCGTATCCCTGTGGATATTCGCAGACAACCTTTATGATTTTACCAAGTTCTCCTTTGGCAACCATGCTGCGGGCAAACTTAACCATGGGATAGCCGGTGTAGTTATGGGTTAAGGCAAACACCTTCTTTGATTTGGCAATGATTTTCTTAAGCTCTTTCGCCTGAGACAGGTCATAAGTTACTGGTTTGTCGCAAATAACGTTAAAACCCGCTTCCAAAAAAACTTTGGCGACTTCGTAATGCAAATGGTTCCTCACCACAATGGTTACAAAGTCAATCCTTTCATTTTTCGGAAGATTTTTTTCCTTCTCCACCATCTCCATGTAAGAACCATAGACTCGAGAGGAATCCAAATAAAAATCCTTCCCCGACAAAGATGATTTCTTTGGATCAGAAGAAAAAGCTCCGGCCACCAATTCAACGTTTCCATCCAAAGCTGCGGCTCTTCTGTGCACACCACCTATGAAAGCGCCTCGACCTCCGCCCACCATCCCCATGCGTAGTTTTCTTTTCATGATTTTAACCTTGCACTTATTTCCTCAAACCAAAGATTCCGTCTTACTGGTTTTCCTTATCGAAAGCAGAATCAAATGCCAATTGGTTAGGCTCAAAATCCAATGCCTTGACAAATTGACAGGATTCCGAAGCTCCATGAAACCGATCCATCCTACTGTCCTCCCACTCCACAGAGAGTGGTCCGGCATATCCTACGTCGTTTAAGGCAACGATGATTTCCTCAAAATCAACGTCACCCCTTCCAACGGACCGAAAATCCCACTGACGACGCGGATCTGCAAAAGTGGTATGCCCACCAAAAACTCCTACCGTTCCATCTCCGTGACCCCACCAGGCGTCTTTCATGTGAGCATGATAAATGCGATTGGCAAAGATACGAATGAATTTAACGTAATCCACACCTTGATAACCGAGATGGGAAGGATCATAATTAAAGCCAAATCTCTTATGTTCTTTCACTGCCTCTAAAGCACGTTGCGCACTGGCTATGTCAAAAGCTATTTCCGTAGGGTGAACTTCTAGGGCAAAATTTACGTTTTGCTTATCGAATTCGTTCAATATGGGACCAAACCGCTTGGCAAAATCTTCAAATCCTTTATCCCAATATGCCTGGTCAGTAGGTGGGAACGCATAGATGGAATGCCAGATGCTTGATCCGGTAAATCCATTCACAACGGCAGGAAAATCGTCATTGGTGACACCACCAGGTTTCTCATTGATGAAATTGCGGCATGCTTTGGCAGTCTTCGCCAATTTCCGAGCAGCCCGCTTACGAACTTTTTCAGGATCACCTTCTCCCCATACGTCGGGAGGTAGAATGGCTTTATGCCTCTCGTCAATCAAATCGCATACTGCTTGGCCGACCAAATGACTGGAAATGGCATAAGCAGTAAGGTTGTGGTCTTGCAGTATTTCCCATCTTTCCTTGCAATACTTCCTGGATGTTGAGGCCTTATCGACATCGAAGTGATCACCCCAACAGGCCAATTCCAGACCGTCGTACCCCATCTCGGCAGCTTTGGAAGCAAGATCGGATAAAGAAAGGTCGGCCCATTGGCCGGTAAAAAGAGTGACGTGACGGGACATATGGTGCCTTAGTTTGGGTTTGGGTAAGAAAGGATTCAATGGTTTCTCATAAAAGATGATCGGAGGAGCAACTTCATTTTTCGATAAATCAGCCTCTTGTGATTTCGGCTACAAGCTGACAAGAATTTTTTCGGATGATCTTGAACCAAGTGAAAAAGGGTTGTCGCTCCCAATCTGCAGTATGATCGCATCTGCCTCTTTTTCGTGGCTTAGAATTGTAACTTCATTTCCTGGAATCAATTTCTTAGACCGCGCGAAACGCAGAAAGTCACTCTCCTGATCAATGATGGAGTCAATCCGAACCTTCATTCCAGCCTTGCAAAGAAACAGGGTTTTAGAATTCGCTCTGTAAATGTGGCCACCCTTTGTGGGAATTGGATGACCATGAGGATCTGTTCTTGGTCGACCCAGGAATTCATCGAGCTTTTCCAATACTTTTTCAGAAATGGCATGTTCCAATTCTTCGGCTTCTACGTGAATTTCGCTCCAGTCCAGACCCAAAGTTTCAACTAAAAAGGTTTCCAATAGTCTATGTCTCCTCAACATGCTCATTGCAAATTTCCTACCTTTTCGAGTCAGACGCACCCCCTTCCGGGGAAAGTAAGAGATCCATCCGTCAGCCGCCATGTTCTTAATCATTGTCGTCGCGGTGCCTGGGGTCACCGATAGTCCTTGTGCAATCTTGCCCATCGAAACCACACTGGATTTCGTTTCCAGAGAAACAATCAAAATATTCTTCAAATAATTTTCTACCGTAGACGAAGGCATGGCAAAGAGTTTGAGGGTATGTCAATCTTGACTCAAGCATATTCAAAACATATACTTTGACTAATCAAAATTTGAATTATTCTCCGCACATGCCAACCCCCGTCAGTACCCAACTTAAGAAAGTTTATCTTCTTTTCTTTACAGCGATGTTATTCGGTTGCTCTGATTCTGAATCTTTCATCTCAAAAACAGGATCTCAGGATGCCGATAATCTCTTCACCGTAATTACCACAACTACCCAGGTCACGGATTTGGTCAGACAAATCTCTGGAGAGGATTGTAAGATTATTCCTCTTATGGGCACCGGTGTTGACCCTCATCTCTACAAACCAACCGCCAGAGATATGTCTTCACTTAGTACCGCTGATCTGATTGTTTATCATGGTCTCAAACTGGAAGGAAAACTTGCGCATGTTCTTGAAAAGGCCGAGCGGTCCAAGGTCATGACTTATTCTGTTTGTTCGGTAATTCCAGATTCACTTTTGCTTGCCGCAGCCGATTACAATGAAACTCTGCCCGATCCACATGTTTGGTTTTCGCCTTCAATTTGGACACTTTGCATGCATGGAGTTGCAGAAAGAATGGGGAATCTAATTCCAGAAAAAAGAGAATTATTTTCCCAGAGGGCAGAAGCAATCGAACAACGTTACTCTTCAATCAAATCATGGGCTTCCCAACAACTTGAAAAAATTCCCAAAACCAAAAGAAAACTTATTACCAGTCACGATGCCTTCAGGTATTTGGGAAGGTCATTCGGCATAGAGGTTATTGCTTTGCAAGGAGTTTCCACAGCCATCGAAGCTGGATTGGGAGACCGGTCCAATCTGGTTGATTATCTCAGACAAAACCAAGTCTCTGCTCTTTTCGTCGAAAGCAGCGTAAATCCTGCAGCCCTCAAGGAGATCGCTAAAGAGACCCAAATTAAAGTGGGAAGCCCACTGTTTTCTGATGCTTTTGGATCGAAGGAAAGGCAAATTTCCGGCCCAAATGGTGAAAAATACGCTCTTTCCACTTGGGCCGGAATGATGATTCACAACATCAATGCAATGGTTGAAGGCCTGCAGTAAATCTAAATGAGAAATTCTCAAAAACCGATTGAGATTCATGATCTCACCGTATCCTACCAAAAGAAACCTGTCCTTTATGGAATTGATTTGGAAGTAGAAAAGGGCTCCTTGGTGGGGATCATTGGACCGAATGGAGCGGGAAAGTCCACTCTTCTCAAAACCATTATGAACATGATCAAACCAAATGGTGGATACGTCCGAATATTCGGACATCCTCCCAAAAAGGGAATTTCATGCATTGGATATGTTCCCCAAAGAGAGTCAGTGGATTGGGATTTTCCTGTCACGGTAATGGACGTGGTACTGATGGGACGGTACGGAAAACTCAATTGGTTCCAAAGAATCCGCAAGGCTGATCGTAAAATTGCCAGCGAGTGCTTGGAAAAAGTAGGTATGCTCCACCTTGCCGACCGTCAGATAGGCAATCTCTCCGGAGGGCAACAACAAAGAGTCTTTTTGGCCCGGGCACTCGCTCAAGAGAGCCAATTGTATATAATGGACGAGCCTTTCTCCGGCGTTGACGCAGTTACTGAAAAAACGATTGTCCTGATGCTCAAGGAAATGAAGAAAATGGGAAAAACCTTACTTATTGTCCATCATGATCTCTCCTCCGCAAAAGAATATTTTGACTATCTGCTCCTGCTCAACATGCGAAAAGTTGCCTATGGAACGATCCAAGACGTATTTTCACATGACTTGCTCCAGAAAACCTATGGGGGAAGATTGACGATTCTTTCCGAAATGGCTTCTCAGACTGCAGGAAATCGGGAGATTGAAAAAGAAGCTTATTCGACAAGCGAATGAAACCTGTGAGATCAAATTCATCTCCCCTTACAGGGAGGTGTTTTCCTTGGTTCTCAATCTTTTTTCTGTTAGTTTGTGCTTTCATCAATCAAACTTTGCTTGGGGCTCAAATCCAATCTCCCGTAGATATCAGCCTTGGCGATCGAGCTCTGCGGTTTCTTCAGATGAGAGACTATTCCGTTCGTATCGTTGCCGTTGGTTCGATCCTGATCGGCATAAGCTGCGGAATGATGGGAAGCTTCGTGGTAACGCGTAGACTCTCTTTGTTTGGAGACACTCTTTCACACGCGGTTCTGCCCGGTATTGCCATTGGATTTCTTTGGGTTGAGGCAAAAGATAACCTTGCCTTGTTGATTGGTGCCTCCATGGCTGGTTTTTTGGGGGTCGCTTGCGTAACCTTGCTCAAAAAATTTTCAAAAGTAAGGCAAGACAGTGCTTTAGGTCTAGTATTGTCAGGATTCTACGCAATTGGAATTTGCATCCTCACGCGCATTCAGAAAATGGAATTTGGAAACCAAGCTGGGCTTGACACATACTTATTTGGTCAAGTTTCTTCTCTTTCTGAATCCGATCTCTGGGGGATTTGCATTTCACTTGCATTGATAGTTCTTTTCATGACTTCAAACCATAGAGAACTGCTCGTCTCAGGCTTTGATCTGGAATTTTCCAAGTCCATGGGTTTGCCCAGCGAAGCTATTCAATATGCGATGTGGGGACTGCTTGCTTTTTGCGTAATAAGTTCATTGCAAGTGATTGGAGTGATTCTGGCTTCGGCTCTATTGATCATTCCCGCGGCATCTGCCTCTCTACTTGCAAAACGCATGAGCACTTACATTCTTGTCTCAGCTTTGCTTGGAGCAATTGCAGGATTTGTAGGCGCTTTTCTTTCTTTTCTTGGTCAAAGAATACCCACCGGTCCATTAATTGTGGTGGTAGCCACCACTTTTTTTCTCTTGATTCTCTTTCTCAGACCTTCCCAAGGCATAATTGTAAATTGGTTGCAGTCGCGTCGACAGTCTCGCCAAATTGAAATGGAGAATATGTTAAAGGCAATTTACCAAGTTATGGAAAAGCAGGAATTCTCTGAACCTGCGGTTCGAATGGAAGAGGTAACAAGAAGAAGAGGCGTAGGTAAGGATTCACGTGCGAAGGAAATCGAATCATTGATAGACTCGGGATATGTCTCTCGATCCTATGAAAAAAATAAGTTCGCCAAACTGCCTCATGAACAATTCATATCGCTGACTCCCAAAGGGTGGGAGAATGCATGCAGAATTGTTCGAAATCATAGGCTATGGGAACTATATCTGACTAATGAAGCTCGTTATGCTGCTGACCATGTACACGAGGATGCGGAAAAAATCGAACATGTTTTGGGAGAGGAAACCGTACGAAAGATCGAACGCCTCCTTTCCAATCCAAAAAAGGATCCTCACGGCAAGCTCATTCCGAGTCTCGTTGACGTTCGAAAAGGATGGCTACCCGAATTTCCTTTGAACAAAAACGAATAACCACATCTTTTTCATGACGCTTATTCCAGAATATGATTTCAAGAAGATTTTCTTCGAACCATGGAGTACCTTGGAACTGTGCATCTGGAACGGTCAGATCATTCTAATGGGCATTCTTGTCTGCTGGACATGTGGAATCGTCGGATCCTTCATAGTGGTTCGTCGAATGGCTCTGATGGGAGACGCGATCAGCCATGGCATCCTTCCCGGCTTGGCCTTGGCTTTCATTTGCTCCGGTTCCATGGCCCTTGGCCCTATGTGGATAGGATCATGTGTAGCGGGCATCACTTGCAGTTTTTGCATCGAATGGCTTCGCTTTCAGACTCCGATCAAAGAAGATGCCGCGCTCGGCTTGGTTTTCACTTCCTTTTTTGCCACCGGTGTCCTCATGCTCGGGATGGAAGCCGAGAACGCACATATTGATCCCGAATGCATATTATATGGGGAGATTGGATTCACACCTCTTGCCCCTGACTTGAAGCTTGGATCACTAAGACTTGGCAATCAAGCGCTTTGGACCATGGGTGGGGTCTTCCTTTCCGTTGCCATTGCTGCCGTTGTCTTCTATAGGCAAATTTTGATTTCCAGCTTCGATCCGATTCTGGCTCGTTCCATGGGAACACCAGTTCGACAAGTTCACTTGGGATTGATGTTGAGCCTTTCTCTGGCAACCGTAGCTTCCTTGGAGGCGGTGGGAGTAATTCTGGTAGTTGCGATGTTTGTTTTTCCAGCTGTCACCGCATCATTTTTTTTCGATCGTTTGTCATCCATCGTCTTCTTTTCCCTTCCCCTTGGACTCGCTTATTCAATAGGAGGATTCCACCTTGCTCACTGGTTTGATTGTTCGTTGGCCGCTTCGATGGTTGTATTTGCAGGATTGCTTTTCATACCATGTTGTTTTTTGGCTCCAAATTCAGGAATCCTTTGGAAAATTACTTCCCTTCGAAACGTCGGCCGGTAAAAAAGTGTGGTCACGACAAAAAAAAGCCCTCGATGATCGAGGGCTTGCAAAGTAAGATAAGCAATTGCTCAACTTTCTTTCTTCTTTCCTTTTTTTGCGGCAAGTGCAACTTTGCTTGCTGTCTTGTTGGAACAATTGCAACCGTGAATTTCCACTGGATCACTTGACGACAATTCGGATGGGCACTCGAAACCAACCATCTCGGTTTTGCTTC
This sequence comes from uncultured Verrucomicrobiota bacterium, assembly GCA_902618175.1. Classification (GTDB taxonomy): domain Bacteria; phylum Verrucomicrobiota; class Verrucomicrobiia; order Opitutales; family Seribacteraceae; genus Seribacter. The sequence goes on along the minus strand of CACMZN010000006.1, from coordinate 11,844 downwards.
CGATCTTTACCTTTTGATCCTTTTTGCCTTTCTTAACGGTGAGGGTCTTTGATTCTTCATCGAAACTGACGAACTTTCCTTTAATTGCCTTCGAAGGACAACCTGCAAACACTGATCCTGCCAGAGCAAGAGATATAATGAGGGATGTGATGATTTTCATGATGAATATGAATTTTTTGGGTTATAGTAAGAACATCAATCAATATCGCATTCTCTAATACACAAGGAAGAAATTTGAGATAGTCATACTTTTTACTTCAGATTTTTTCCCTTTTTTGTATCCATTTCCTTCCTAATGAAACCTTTCCTTATTTTTATTTTTCAGATTCTGTGTCTATTTAGCGTGAAGGCCCACCCAATTCCTGATCTGCCAGTGATGGGAGACTTTAACAAAGACGGAAAAAGTTCCCTAACTCTTTCAATCGACACCCGATGTTTTACGGATGACCCGGAAGAAATACCATTCCTAAGCGAATCTGAATTCGATGCCTATTCCGATGAAGAAAAAGAAAACCTTTTGATTAAGGCTCGTTTGTTCGTCAAGAATTCACTTTTAGTCAAATTCAACGATGGCGAATGGTTTTTGCCTGAATTTAAATATGACTTTGAAAAACGGCAGGTTGACGAACAGTCGGAAGATTCAACCTTGGTTTTCATTCGTGGATTCCATCCCGTTGACGATGAATTCTCAATTGAAAATTATCAGATCAAAGCTAGGGAAGAAGCAAGCTACGATCTTGTTTTCATAAATTCGATTGATGGGAAAACACAAAAACGAATCAATGTACTTTGGCCCGGTGAGGAAAGCTTCATTCTTGATCTTTCCTCCTTTCAAGCCGATCAGGACAACCAAGAATCAAACCACTCTTCCATCGACTTGGCTTCCAGCAAAACCATCGCAGAAGAAGAAGAACGTTCAAATGAAGAGGGAGGTGCAAGTACTTTCCTTTCTTTCCTTAGACAAGGTTTTGTGCATGTGGTACCCCTTGGTTTGGATCATATTCTTTTCGTACTTGGCATTTATATGCTGTCACGCAAGTTTCGTCCACTGCTGCTGCAAATCTCGATTTTTACAGTTGCTCATACTCTCACTCTGGGACTCGCCACGCTTGACCTTGTTTCGGCATCTTCCCATTGGGTTGAACCAATCATTGCTGCGAGCATCGCGGTTGTAGCCATCGAAAACATTTTTTTTCCAGAGTACAGGCAGATTCGTTTGTTGGTTGTCTTTTTATTCGGCTTGGTTCACGGACTTGGCTTCGCCGGAGCTCTATCTGCCTTTAACTTGGATCCCACTTCCTTGGTCATTGGACTACTAGGATTCAATATTGGGGTAGAGTTTGGACAGCTTGCCGTGATTGCCCTTGTCTTTGGCGCGACTTTCTGGGTTTCAGATGCAAAGATTTACCGCAAATGGGTGGTCGTTCCAGGCTCCTCGCTTATCGCATTGATCGGAATTTATTGGACCATCGAACGCGTATTCTCTTAAGGTAAGCAAAGTGCCGTCTTTTCCATATCACAGCCTTTTGCTCAAGGTTGCACTCCTTGCGATGGTTGCAAACTCCGGAATACTCCTTGGGGTTCTGCAGTTAGGTGTGTGGGCGAATATGTTCAATGAGTATTACGGACAGACTCAATCCGTGAGTCTGTCTTCAAAGTGGACTTTGGACTCGAATAATCGTTGTTTGGGTTGCGAATTAGTTTCAGAACTTGATTCTGGTACTCGGGAGACTCTTCGTGACAATCTTTCCTTTGCTTTTGATACGAAACTCCTCAATGAAACAGTATCCCCGATTACTATTCAGAGGCCGATTTTTTTGGGCAGGCTCTATTTTCAAAAAAATGAATTTTCGGTCTTGTTGACTGACTTAGACACCCCTCCTCCCAAAGTATAAAGAGCATTCATTTTTTTTACTGAAGCCGCTTGGCTTTCTTTTTTTACATTCGAAGAACTATTCTTCGACAGCCCTAATTTTATATGAAACTCTTTCCTGCAATAGCCTTAACTTTTACCCTTTTTTTTTCCTTGCGTGCTCACGAAAGTCCGTGGACCGCCTCACGCCCCGACGGCCACGGGCCTATTTCCGTCATGGGCGACCATATGCACGCCATAGGCGAATGGATGATCTCCTATCGCTACATGACCATGGATATGGAAGGTTTGCTGAAAGGATCCAACTCTGTAACCGGATCCTCACAATTAACGGGAATGACTACGATGGTTCCGACAAAAATGACGATGGACATGCATATGTTTGGCACGATGTATGCCATTTCAAACGAATGGACATTGATGGGAATGCTTAATTATTTAGACAATGATATGGAAATGATCATGCCGATGAATATGAGCATGAATATGGGAAGTTCTGGGATTGGCGATTTCAAAGTGGCAGGACTCTACGATCTTGCACAATGGGATAGTGGCCGAAGAATGCATCTGAACTTGGGATTAAGCCTTCCAACTGGATCAATTGATGAAAAACATACGAATGGAAATATACTAGGCTATCGTATGCAACTAGGATCCGGAACTTATGATTTCCATCCAGCTGTCACTTACTTAGCGCAAACCGACAACTATTCCTATGGTGCACAACTTGGAAGCGTTCTGAGAATTGGAGAAAACGATCAGGACTATTCGCTCGGTAACAAGTTTTGTGCATCTCTTTGGGGAGCACGCATAGTCACAGACTCTCTCAGTGCTTCCGCCAAACTCAACTACTCCAGTCGGAGTGAAGTCGATGGAGAAGATACCCGAATGATGAAAATGATGTCCCCTGCCCTTAATCCAAATTCTCAAGGTCAGGATATCACCACCTTTGGTCTTGGTTTGAATTATTATTTTCAAAACGGCGGATTGAAGGGACATCGCCTTGCAGTCGAATGGGAAACACCTATCGCTCAAAAGGTAAATGGAGTTCAAATCGAGCTCGATTCGACTTGGACTCTGGGGTGGCAATACGCCTGGTAGAAGCTTTACTCTGGTTATATTTGTTGCTTATCTTTTCCACTTGAATCGAATCGCCCGAAATACGTTCGCTTTTTCTCTCGCCTATTCAGTTCTCTGTTTTGGAACCGCGGGCACGGTCGTCTCTGCCGACAAGCCCAAGTCAATCGAATCGCTTTCTTCTCTTTTAGTGACATCGCGAGGTGGTTTTGCCGAACCGAACCGTTCGACGCCTTGGTCAACCGAGCAAATGGAGATCAGGGAAATCGGATCCGCTGCTCGATCCATGCCCGAAGCCCTCTCCGGACAACCATCCTTAATGGTTCAAAAGACAGCTCTTGGTCAATCCTCTCCCTACATTCGGGGACTGACCGGTTACCACAATCTACTTTTGGTCGACGGCATTCGACTGAACCATTCCGCGATGCGCTCCGGTCCCAATCAATATTGGAGCACTGTGGAAATGTTTGGAAGCGAGCGAATTGAAGTCGTTCGCGGACCCAATGGGATCGTTCATGGAGCGGATGCAATTGGAGGGGTAGTTAACCTTTTGTCTGCCAAACCGCGTTTTACGGATTCGGGTATGATCCGTGAGAAAGAAATTCTAAGCCGGTTTTCATCAGCGGAACAATCGTGGTCTGCTGGGCTTGGAGCAACCGTTTCAAGCGCGGACTGGTTCGCCCAGCTTTCTCATATGGTTCGTTCCTTCGGCAATTTGGATGGGGGCAAGCGGGTAGGCAAGCAGGCGAGCGTCGGTTACGATTCCGATGCCACGAATTTTAGACTTTCCCGAAAAATGAGCGAAAATGCCAGAATCATCCTGGGACTACAGCGAACTTTCATGAATGACGTACCGCGAACCCATAAGACGGTACACGGTTTGACCTGGGAGGGTCTGTCGCCGGGGTCGGAACGATGGAGGCGTCTGGATCAGAAAAGAAACTTATTTTACGGAATGGTTTCCTGGGAGAAGGCCAACAGTTTGGCCGAACGGGGAATCGTAACTATCAGCTTGCATCAGCATGGTCAGGAAAGAAACCGGATGAAAAAACTAAATGATGGTGGGGATTTTCAATTTTTTAACCTCGATGATTTTGGCATTACGGGGAGATTTGAAAAAAATGATCCATGGGAAGGACGGCTTGCCTATGGCTTTGAATGGCACAGAGAATTTCTCTCTTCCGGTGGCTACAAATTCGATGATAACGGCCTTAGGGGTATCGATCTTCTTCAGGGACCTCTTGCCGCTGATGCTCAATATGACCGTTATGGCTTGTACCTAAACGACAGCTTCGAGACTATAGGCGGATGGATCCTCGAGCCCGGGGTCCGCTTTTCACGCGTACGGGCAGAGCTTGGACGTTTCTATTTGGATAATTTCGATGCATCGACGCTTCAACCCAATCAGACGAAATCTTATGATGAGTGGGTCGGTTCATTCCGAATTGGAAAGCAACTGGCAGAGGGAGCATCCTTTTTTGCAGGACTTTCCCAAGGGTTCCGTCCACCCAGCGCTTACGACCTCACTTCAACGGATGAAACCAGCATCAACGAAACCCCAAACGTTGTTTTGTCCCCGGAAAATTTCACCCAAGCGGAATTCGGTTTTCGGGGATCGCTACGGCAATGGCAGTGGCAAGCCTCCGTCTATCATACTTGGATAAGGGAAATGATCGTTCGGTCTCCCTACGAGGCAACGGATGGAAAGACCCTTGCTTTAAAGGCTAATGGGGATGGCTTCATTCAAGGCGTAGAGATTGCCTTCGAATACAACTGGGATGCGGACTGGAACACCAACTTTTCCTTTTCTTGGATGGATGGTGAAGTCGAACAACTCCAAGAGAACTCAACGGGCACTGTTATGAAACTTGTTGATCACGACAACGATGAAACGACTGCAAAAGTTATCAATGGTTTTGAGCCCGTCCGTCGAGCGACCACTCGATTGATGCCGATGCAAGTGCGCCTAATTACCCGCTACGCCCCTGCGGAAAAGCCTTGGTGGGGTGAATTTTCCATTTTGGCGGTTGCAAAAGCCGATGATCTTTCTCTCAAGGACGAGACCGACAGTTCGCGGATTCCTGAGAACGGAACTCCGGGTTACACGCTCTTCGGATTGCGTGCGGGTCGCGCCTTGGGCAAAAAGACGACCTTATTCCTAGCCGCCGAGAACTTGAGTGACGAAGACTACCGGGTTCATGGTTCCGGACTAAATGGTGCCGGGAGAAACTTCATTCTTTCCATTTCTCACAGCTTTTGAGGATAACTTGGATCATGCAAGCCTCGAAAATTTAAGTTTTATTGCATTCGAAATTTTAAGTGCAACTTTTTTCCAATATGCTAAATTAAATAAAAGGTTATGGTTAAGATATCCTCCTATATTTCTTTCTTTTCGTTTCTTTTATCCATAAGCGGCGAATTACTTGGTTACTCGTTTTCGCTCTCGTCGAAGCAAATTCTCCAAGAAGCTTCAGCCATTGACCACATTTTGGAAAAGGCTCACCTCAAGCATAAGTTGGAGATTCCCTCAAATTTAAAGGATGGTCAACTCCTCCGTAGGATTTATCTGACGGTGGCCGGACGAATTCCATCCTTCGACGAAACCAGTGCGTTTCTAAATCACAAGTCTGAGAATCAAAAGACCGTGCTTGTCGATTATCTTTTGAACTCTCCCGCCTATGAAAGCCAAATGTTCAACTGGTGGGCGGATCTGCTCAGGTTGCAGTCCCGAATGCGAGGCGGCAATCAAATCGGTGCTGGAGAGATCTACAACCATTGGGTGAAAGAACAAATCGCCAAAAACGCTCCTTTCGACGAGGTTGCATACTCTTTGGTCACCGCTCAAGGTTATCCTTGGGAAGACGGAGCATCCGGTTACTACCTTAGAGACGCAGGCATGGAACTCGACAACATGTCCAACACCACGCAACTTTTTCTTGGCACCCAAATGGTATGTGCCCAATGTCACAACCATCCGTTCGACAAATGGACTCAGCGGGAATACTACGAAATGGCCGCTTTCACTTATGGAATTACCACAAGAATGGGTGGGCAACTGCAGAATGACCTGAAGTCTCATTTTAAACAGGTGAATAAAAATCTTTCTCCTCAGAAAAGAAAACTAAAGACTCAATCCAAACAAAGCGCAGCCCTGCGGAAAGCCATACAAGAAATGATCCAGCCCCTCCGATATGGCTCCCGTCATACGGCAAGACAACTTACTTTACCTCATGACTACCAGTATGCTGATGCCCATCCTGAGAGTCCGGTTTCTCCTGCACCTATCTTCGGCGAATCTCTTGGGGTTGAGAATTCCGACAACAAAATTGAAGCTTACGGTCAATGGCTGACTTCTCCGGAAAATCCACGTTTCACCAAAGTCATTGCCAACCGTATGTGGAAAAAAATCTTCGGACGGGGCTTGGTTGAACCGGTCGATGACTGGCGAGATGACACCCAAGCCTCCATCCCCGAGCTTCTGGATTACTTGGAGGAACTTATGGTGCGGGTTAATTATGACCTGAAGGAATTTCAGCGCGTTCTTCTAAATGTGCAAGCCTTCGATCGAGAGGCGGTTCGCTATGAACTCGCCAACGATCAGCCTCATTTTTTTGAAGGGCCGGTTCTGAAACGCATGTCCGCCGAGCAATTGTGGGACTCGTTCGTCTCTCTTTCCATCCCATACTCCGACGAGAGAATCAGGGATCCTCAGATCATTGAGAACAAGCTCGATCGATTCGCCGAATACCAAGAGAAAGTCGAGAATCTCGATCCAAGGGCCTTGGTTTCCCTTGCAGGCAAAGGGGCAAAGGCAAGCAGGCAGGCGCTTAGTGAAATGGAACGCATACAGAAACAAATACGCGAAGCGCAGGAAGCCGATGACCGGGAAGCGGTTGCTCGCTTGCGAAGAGAATACACAAAAGCCCGCAATCAGCAAAGGAGCTTGTTCGCAAAAATAATCATGGGTGATGATTTTGACGTACGCTCGCTTTACAACCGGGTCACTTCCGGAATCGCAATAAAGGACTCTCGATGGAAGGGTTACAACACCGGTCTGATGAGAGCCTCGGAGATTACAACCCCCGCCCCATCGGGCCACTTCCTGCGGGAATTCGGTCAGTCCGACCGAGAAATCATTGAAAATTCCAACAGTCAAGCTTCCGTCCCTCAAGCACTTACTCTCCTCAACGGAGTCATATATGGGTCGGTTTTCAGCCCCCAATCACCTCTCTCCCAAAACCTTTCCCGGGCGAATTCCGATGAAAATAAAATCAGAGTCCTGTTTCTTTCCTTGCTCAACCGCGAACCGTCCGATCGGGAAATGGAGGATTGCATCGCGGAAGTAAGAAAAAAAACAAATATTCCAGCACCTTCCCTTAAACCCCCCAATGATTGGCCGATTGAAAAAAAAGATAAATACCGCAAAAATATGGAAAAAAAATTCCAGGAGCTTGCCTTGTCCGATAACAAGCGTTTCCTTGGAGTGGCTTGGGCACTTATGAATACTCGCCAATTTTCATTCATCCAATGAAGTCATTCATCTACCACCGGTCATGATGCACAATACACCTCTTGGAAACGGAGAATTGAAAAGGCGCAGGTTCATGAGCTTGGCCGCCAAAGGCTTTTTGGGCGTAAGCATCCTACCATGGGCCACACCTGAAAGAGTCATGGGAGCGGGTCTTGGTCTGAACCGACCTCTGAATTACGCCCCAAACGCCAAAAACATCATTTATCTATACATGTCGGGAGGCATGTCTCACCTCGACACTTTCGACCCCAAACCTGGTACCGAGACGGGCGGACCGACCCAAGCCATCAGGACAAAAGCGGATGGAGTTGAACTTGCGGAAAATCTCCCTTTGCTTGCCAATCATGCGGAGAAGATTGCCGTAATCCGCGGAATGACTTCCACGAAAGGAGCTCACCAGCAAGGTAACTATTTCATGCACACCAGCTATGCTCAAAGAGCAACCATCGTCCATCCAAGTATGGGAGCATGGATGACCAAGCTGGACGGCAGATTCAATCCAACCCTTCCAGGAGCTGTGGTTGTGAATGGAGGAAGTCGACATCCTTTGTCTGGATTTCTTCCATCCGCCCATCAACCTCTTGCCATAGGAAACCCCAACGAGGGTTTGCGTAACTGTGAAATGCTCCGTGGATTCAATGATCAGAGTTTTGAGAAAAGCCTGGCGCTTTCCAATAAACTCGACCGTGTCTTTGTTGAAAAGTACGACCTTAAAAAAGTCCGCGCTTATTCCGATATGTATGATGACGCGGTACGCCTTATGAAGAGCCAGGACCTTGAGGCTTTCGATCTTTCGGAAGAACCTGAAGCCATGAGGAATTCCTATGGTGATGACAATTTCGGGCAAGGTGTGCTTCTGGCCCGCCGTCTGGTTGAACGAAACGTACGTTTCGTTGAAGTACAACTTGGCGGCTGGGACACCCATCAGAATAATTTCTCCCGTGTACCTGAAAGATGTGCCGTATTGGATCAGGCATTGTCTGCCTTGTTGGATGACCTCTTCAGGCGTGGCATGCTGGAAGAAACCTTGGTGGTTCTAGCCACCGAGTTTGGAAGAACTCCAAAAATAAATGTAAATGAAGGTCGCGATCATTACCCAAAAGCCTTTTCCTGTATGCTTGCGGGCGGTGGCATCCAAGGCGGACAAACCTGGGGATCGACTGATGAAAATGGAGTGGAAGTCATTGAAAACAAAGTCGAGATTCCTGATTTCAACGCCACCATTGCCTACGCCCTCGGTTTGCCTTTAGATCAAATCATTTACTCCCCCACTCGACGCCCGTTTACTCTTTCAAATAAAGGTCAACCAATTACTCAATTGATCTAGCAAACGGATTGTGGACCAGAGGTAGAACAGTTTTATTTAATCTGGACTAACAAAGCGCCTCCATGTTAAGAGAACACTCTTTTTAAATTACCAATGAAGAAGTACTTTGCACGCATCCTGCTCATGCTTCCTTTCGTCATGACCGAAGCAAAACCAATAAATCCAGAAAACACTCTCCTGATTGATCTTAAAGATGGTCAAGTTGTGATTGAATTATTTTCCGAAGATGCGCCTAATCACGTCGAAAGGATCAAAAAACTTGCCCAAGAAGGAAAGTATGATGGTGTGGCTTTTCACCGTGTCATCGACGGTTTTATGGCTCAAACTGGCGATGTTGAATTTGGAAATGAAAAGGATTTCAATGCCGGTCGAGTTGGAACAGGTGGGTCTGACTTGGAGGATCTGATGGAGGAATTCAATTCTCGCAAACATGTTAGAGGCACTTGCTCCATGGCAAGATCATCGAACCCAAATAGTGCGAACAGTCAGTTTTTTATTTGTTTCGAAGATGCTCCTTTTCTGGACAATCAATACACCGTTTGGGGGAAAGTTTTAAAGGGTATGGAATTCGTGGATAAAATCAAAAAAGGATCTTCCGGAAACAACGGTTCGGTAAAAAATCCTGATTTTATGGTTAAAGTCAGGATAGGAAAACTTAAAGAAAAATCAGGTTCCGAATAGGGATCATCGGAAACGATCGTAGGTGCTTGTTCGGTTATAAGGCAGGACCAGTAATTTCTTCACACGACATGTGATATAGACCAACGAAAAATTCCTCATCCCATCTTTCTTCAACGGTAAAAGTTCCCGTTACTCGTATGATTCGATCCATCAGGACTTCAACTCCGTCCGGGGCACTAACTACCACCCAACCATTTGCTTCGGGAGTCTGTCCGAAGCAACAGCTCATTTGGTCTGGCAAAAGCAGAAATTCATTAACCAAATTGTCTTCGTTTACCACCGTAGGAATCATGAAGCCTTCTATCGCTACTTTGCTTTCGGATTGGCTTCGGATTGTTTTTGGAACTCTTTCTGCAAAAGCCGAATACTCAAATTGCATTCCATCCTTTTCCCAATCCACGTTGTATTCAAACTCTTGCAGCGTGCGGAAAGCCAACATCTTAAATTCACTCCCTTCATCATGAGGTGGTAAGCTCTGCATTTCGACGGGTGTGGCATTTCCGTCCGAGATCATGATCTTACCATTTGATACAAAGCCCTCTTGAATAATCGTTTCGTTAGCATCCGCTTCTTTTGAAACTATCGATTCGTCAATCAAAAGAGAATTTTGCTTGTTTTCATGAACTTCAAGTTCTGAAGAAACATCAACATTCGAATGGTGACTTGCTCTCAATGAATGATTTTCTGCAGTTTGATCATGTTCGTCTTCTTCGGATGGAGATGACTTGTTGGAATGGTCTGACAAGATGCCAACAGGAGGGTTTTCAGTCGTTTCCAAAATCGGATCCCCGACAATTTGCATTTCTTCGACTTCTTCCTGACTGCTTGAAGAAGTCAATGGGATTTCCTCGCTGCACGCAAAAAAACAAAGTATCCAGAAGGAGTACAATAGGCCAAACAAGAAAGAATTCGCAGAAGTGCTCATGTAGATAAAACTTCTAAAATTATTTTGATTCGCAACTCAGATTGGACATTTGGAAGGTATTTTTTCATAATATTCTTTATGAAAGTGGTTTAAGATTTTCAGACAAATCTACTCGATATGCCTGAAAGGCTGGAATCAGACCACTAATCAACCCAACCAATAAGATTCCTCCGAATAAGAAAACAGAGACTTGGTCGAAGTCGACACCTTTCATCAAAACTCCCGATTGCTCACGAATGACGGAGGTGGCAAAGGAATTGATTAGAAAATAGGCCATACAAGTTCCCAAAATTCCAAACAGTGAAATAATCATGGATTGGAGAAGAATCGTCGAAGTGAGAAGTTGGCGGCTGGCTCCCAAACACCTGAGGATTGCAAATTCTCTTTTTCTTTCGTTCATTGCGGTCCGTAGAGTGGCAAAAATGATGAGTGCCCCAATGAATGCAATAAGATAGGCGATCAAGGATAGAATATCTTGAAACCAATTCAATTTATTGAAGAAGTTTCCCAAAATCGAAGCGACCGGCCAAGCTAAGGTTGCTTGATTGCCTCGCTTGTTGTATTTCATGTCTAATTGAAAGCCTGCCGCTCCTTTCAAGGATAATAATACTGCGCTTACTGATTGAGCCATGGAGCGATCATGCCCTTCCATCAATTGGATTCCCTTGATGGGAATCCATATAACACGATCAGCAGGAGTTCCGGTAGGTTTCAAGATGCCGACCACTACATAGACATCCTCATGCTTGCTGTCCTCTTTGAAAGTAAGACCGTGATAAGGATGAAAACGATTTCCAATCTCAAGTTTAAGTTTTTGAGCTGCGTACGAACCAACCAGCGCCTCTTTCGCCATCTCTGAAAAGATTCTTCCTCCGGGATTGATTTGGTATTTTGCTCCAGGTCTCCATTCATGTTTTGTGAAAAGTTCGGGCAAAGTTCCAACCAGACGATAACCCAAATAATTATCTCCCACTGCAATCGGAAAAGCCTCCCTTACTCCTGAAGTCTTCTTTATGTCCTCATATTGCTTCCAGGGTAAGTTACCCGGTGACTCTTCCAAATGAAAAAGACCATTCAAAATAAGTTGAAGCTTTGATCCCCTGGCGCCCAAAACTGCATCAAATCCACCCGTTGCATTCGAAAAGGCTTTTTTTGTTTCTTCTTTGATTTTCCAAGTACTCAGAAAGAGTCCTCCTGCCATCGCAATCGTAAAGGAGGCGACCAGTGAGGAAAATGCATATTGCCTGAATCCTTTAAATGCGAGAAATGCAGCGACTTTGAATTTGGATATCTTCATTGTCGACCTTATGCCTTAGTACAATTTTTCGAGTTTAATTGCGACCAATCGATCTGCTTTTCGAAACCTGAAATAATATCCTTGTCATGACTTACCATCAGCAGTCCAGCTTTTCTTTCTTGGCAAAGTTCAC
>CACMZN010000005.1 GCA_902618175.1 uncultured Verrucomicrobiota bacterium | reverse complement strand
TCGCGAGGGCACCCAATCCAAGAAGAATGGGATTGGCTCCAAATTTGGGCGCTTCATACGATTCGTTGGGCATCTTGCGATGGTCAATTAGGATTCTGTGGCAATGGAGACGGTTTGAGCTCCACCAAGCTTGGCCTCGTCAATTACTCTGACAAGAAGTTCGGTGGATACAGTTTTGTCGGCTTGGACGATGACAGGTAGAGCATCATCCTCTCCCTTGCCTTCGTTTAAACGGCGAACCACAGCCCGAACACCGCTAACGCCAACCTCTCTACCTCCGTAAATTACTCGGCCTTCACTGGTTATGGCAATCAGTACACTATTTTTCTCCAACATACTTGCCGCAGCCGCCTGAGGCTTATCAACATCCACTCCCGTCTCTTCTACGAAGACCGTGGTCACAATAAAGAAAATCAGGAGGATGAAGACCATATCGATAAGGGGTGATATGTTGATGTCTTCCGCTTTTTCTGATTTTGAAAAGCTTCGACGGGCTCTACTCATGGTTCGATGTCCTCCTCGGTGTCAGTATCTAAAATACCTTTGTAACTTTGCATGGTAAGGCTTTCGAAAGTAGTGAAGAAAACCTCCAATTGATCCCTCTCGGAAGTGATTCGGTTGATTAGGATGTATGCTGGAATTGCAATAATAAGTCCGGTTTGGGTCGTAATCAGGGCCTCTGATATACCACCTGCGACAAAATCGATGGTTTTTCCACCAGAGCTAGTCGATAAGCCCTTGAATGTAGTGAGCATTCCCATGACTGTGCCCAAAAGGCCAGCAAGTGGCGCCGTGCTCACAAGCAGACTCAAAAAAGTGATTCGCCGGTCAATCAAAGGAAGAAAGCAGGCTCTGATTTCATCAAAGCGTCTTCTGGCTTCGCCTAAGGTTTCCTTACCTTCGCCCACATAACGAAGCATTTTCTTGGCCTCTGGGTCGGCTTCATCAGGATTGTTCAGCCATTGGTTAAGAGTTGCTTTGGAGACGTCCTTGAATTTCGTTTTCAACTTGAGGAAAAGGAATGTTTCCAAGGTGGCATAGTAAATGATCAGAGCTATGACCAATAGCATGATCATGAGCGATCCTCCTTGCAGCCAAAGGCCCCAAACCTCTTCAACAAACCAATGGGTCAAAGCTTCCATTAGGATGAATAGAAGAGTTAGTTCTTAGGCAGGTTGGAGGGAGGCTTCGGATGATGAATCATTTGAATCATCCGGCTTCGGCGGCCCTGAGTCCAACTTGGATTTTTTGGGGAATTCATTGAGAAAATGAGAGGAAAGCCTCTCCATCTCAGAGAGAATGGCCTTTGATTTTCTTGAAAGAACGGCATAAAGAATGAGAGAAGGAATCGCAGCCACCAGGCCAAGTTCTGTAGTGATCAGTGCTTCGGAAATCCCTTCGGAAAGGCTTTTGGCGTCCCCGGTACCGAAAAGAGTGATTTGCTTGAAGGTCTTGATCATGCCGGTCACGGTTCCCAGTAGCCCCATAAGGGGAGCGGTTGCTGCTATGACCTGTATAATGGGCAAATAGCTGTCCAGTTTTATTTGAGCGTCTAAAAGTTCTTCGTACATGATTTCATCTACGAGCTTTTTGCCTTCGCCACTTCTTTTTACAGCCACGGCGAACATACTCTGGAAAGGACCCTTTAGGGAACTGGCCTGTTTAAGGGCCGCCTCTAGGTCACCGCTTTCCATTTTGGTCAAAATTCCGTTAACCACTGATATTGGAGGTACTTTGATTCCACCCAAACGAGACCATTTGAGCAAGGCGATGATAAAAGAAAGACCTGCGGCAAGCACAATGGGATAAGCCCATGTTCCACCTTTTTTAATGTGTTCCCAAGTCGTTTCATCAGCTGCGGCTATTTTAAGGGCATCCCCAAGGGTCGAATCAACGGGGAGGGTTTTGACCGTCCCGGGTTTCGATGAGAAAAAAGTTCGTACGGTTGATGATTGTGGCTCTGGCAGTTCAAAGATTCGAGGCTTGAGATCTCTACCGGATTCGATCAAGCCAGCCAAATCACCGCTTTTCTGGGAAAAATAAGCCAAGGGTCCTGAAAGCATAAAAGAACCTTGCTGAACCTTGCCATTCCCATCCAATGCCGTCCCTTCAAATTGAGTTCCACCCAAGAGTTCCTTGATTCGACTGACTGAAAGTTTGAGAAGTTTCATCCGAGCAATCATTTTTTCCTTTTCGGAAGATGTTCCGTCTAAGGTTTGCTTGAGATTCGAAAGTTCTTCTTGATTCCGATCAATTTCGACGACATGGAGTCTGGCCTCGAAATTTGCGAGGTAATCACTTCCAAGTGTGGAAAGAAACTGCACTTCATTCTTTCTGCCTTGGACTTCGCTTTTGAGGGCAGTTAAATTTACGGATTTGTTGTCACGCAACCTTTGCAGACGATCGAGAGAACGTCTTTTGTCTGCCAAGGTACGCTCAAGAGCACTAAGTTGCGTTGCAAGAGGTATCTTTTCCTCTTGAATTTTCCTTCGTGTGGAACTTAGCTCCTCTAAGGATTTCTTGTTTTTGAGAAGGAGCTGTTCATTCGCGTTTTCGAAATCATCTCCCCACAGACTAAAAGTGAAAAAGATGGAAAAGCAAATTGGCAGATTGCTTGGAAACACCGGTATCTTCATGGGAATTTAGTTCGATTGAAAGGGGAGGTTAATGAATGTCGCCTGCTTTTGAGCGGTGCGGTTGTAAAAGGATATTGATTCAAGAATGGCTGGTCCTGCTTCAGCTACATCGAATTCAACCCATTCTTTATCTCCGGGAAGCATGTATCCTGCTTTTTTCCCTGATTCGTCTGAAAAGTAGGCGATTCCAAGACCGAAGTGCAAAATGCTCACCTTAATTTCTCCATCCTCAACCTTCATTAGTTTCTCGTCCAAGGCGATGGAGCTGTTGAACTTGTCGATCTTTGCCAAGGCTCCAACCACTGCTTGAAGTCTTTGACTGACCGAGGGCATAATGGCTTCTTTGATGTTTGAGCTGGATAATCGAGCGACGAAACCTTGGAGATCATCCTGCAAAGGCTTTGGGAATCTAGGCAAAAGCTCAAGAATGTCCTTTTCAAGGCTCTGCAAGGTTTCGGAGACTGGCAAAATGGCAGCTTTTAAATCTTCATTTTGATCGCTAAGGCGAATCCGCTCTTCTTCTCCAGCGGAATTTTCGTTTTCCAAGGCGTCTAGGTTTTCATTGATGGATTTTTCTTCCTCCTCAAGTAATTCGATCAAGTCACCAATGGCTGCCTTTTGTATTTCCCAATCGGATAATTCCTTTGAAATGAGACGCTCGCTGGCGATCCACTGTTTGAAATTTTTCCTAGCATCAGTGGGGTTTGCCCAAGAAAAACTTGCAAATAAAAGAGTAAGGAGTGAAAGGGGAAGGAAGTTTTTCATAGGTATTTTCTTTAAGTCAGAAATTATATATTTACTGTGTCTGAAAAATCTCATCGGGGTACTCCCTCCTCAAGGAGAAAGGCTAATTGTTGAGGGTAAAGTTACCATTCTGTTACATAATTGGTACAATCTGGATTTCGTCCCATTTCGAATTTTTAGTGGTAATGCAAAGTTCTTTACTCAAGTTAGTTTTTTTATTGGATTGCCGACCTACATAGGAGAGTTACTGTAATATAACTATTATGATCCTTATCCTTGGTTCTGCGGGCTACTTAGGTTCGACTTTCGTCAATCATTGTGAGCGCAATGCAATGGAATTTGTCGGGCTTTCCCGATCCGATGTCGATTACACCAACCGCGATTCTCTATTTTCTTTTTTGCAAGAAAATCAACCGAAAATTTTGATTAATGCTGCAGGTTACACGGGAAAGCCAAATGTGGACGCATGCGAAAGCGATAAGGCTAACTGCCTCATGGGTAACGCGGTGTTTCCTGGTATTTTGCGAGAAGTATGCGAGGACCTGAGAATTCCATGGGGGCATGTTTCCAGTGGCTGCATTTATTCGGGCAGGCGTTCGGACGGTCGGGGTTGGACGGAAGAAGACCCACCCAACTTTTCTTTTCGTTCTCCGCCTTGTAGTTTTTACAGTGGGACCAAAGCTTTGGGAGAGGAGATTTTGGATGGTGCGGAGAGTTGTTTTGTTTGGCGCTTGAGAATTCCTTTTAATGACAAAGCAAGTCCTCGAAATTATCTGCGGAAACTTTTGAATTACGAGCACTTGCTTGAAGCCGAAAACTCTATTTCTCATCTGGACGAATTTGTAGAGAAATGTCTTGGTTGTTTTAGCAAAGAAGTAGAACCCGGGATTTATAATATGACCAACCAAGGGTCTATATTTACAAGCCAAGTGACGACTTGGATGAAAGAGGAGGGAGTTTCCAACAAACAGTTTTCATACTTTCAGGATGAAACGGATTTCATGCACCGAGCTGCCATAGCCCATCGTTCGAATTGCGTGCTTGATTCGACAAAGGCCGTTAATGCCGGGGTTGGAATGAGACCCGTGGAGGAAGCGGTTCGGGAATCTCTTCGACACATGAAATTGGAGGTTACGCCATGAAAACGATTTTGATTACCGGAGGGCTCGGATTCATAGGCTCGAATTTCATTCACATGCTTATGCAGGGGAAGGTTTTCGAGAAAATCATTAATTTGGACAAGCAGACTTACGCTGGAAATCCTGAAAATCTTTCGGATTATGAAAATCATCCAGGCTATGTTTTCGAACACTCCGATATCTGCGATCAAACTTCTCTCGAGAGTATCCTGTTGGAGAATGATGTGGATGCGGTAGTCAATTTTGCCGCTGAAAGTCACGTGGACCGTTCGATTGACGGACCCGAGCCTTTTGTGCAGACCAATGTGGTCGGCACCTTGCGTTTGCTGGAAGCCACCAAGACCTTTCTTTCGGAGTGCAAGGCTGACCGCCAAAAGGCGTTCAGGTTTCTTCATGTCTCCACAGATGAAGTCTATGGTTCTCTGACATCCGAAGATCCGGCATTTTGTGAGTCAACCCCCTATGCTCCCAATAGTCCATATTCGGCTTCGAAGGCAGCGGCGGATCATTTGGTTCGTGCTTATCACCACACTTTTGGCATACCGGTATTGACGACCAATTGCTCGAACAATTACGGACCTTATCAGTTTCCCGAAAAGCTCATTCCCCTTATGATTCTCAATGCCTTAGAAGGAAAGAGCCTACCGATTTATGGGGATGGCTCTAACATTAGGGATTGGCTTCATGTTGAGGACCATTGTTCGGGAATCCTCGCGGTTCTCCAAAGAGGTCGCTTGGGTGAGACCTATTGCATCGGAGGAGCATCGGAGAAAACCAATATGGAAGTAATCAATACCTTATGCTCGATCCTCGACGAGAAAATCCCTGACTATGCACCCCATGCCAAGCTAAAGACCTTTGTTAAGGATCGCCCAGGTCACGACCAAAGGTATGCCATTGATTTTTCAAAATTACGTGGTGAATTAAATTGGCACCCCACCTATTCCTTCGAGGACGGCATGGCGCACACCGTTGACTGGTATTTAAGCAACCGAGAATGGTGTGAAAAAGTTACCACTGGCAAATACCAAAGACAAAGGCTCGGTGCAACATGAGTGAAAGAAAAGGAATTGTGCTGGCGGGTGGCTCGGGGACCAGGCTCTATCCCTTGACCATGGCAATAAGCAAACAATTGATGCCAATTTACGACAAGCCGATGATCTACTATCCGATATCGATTCTTCTCCTTGCCGGAATCCGAGATATTTTGATTATTTCAACCCCTCGCGATTTACCTTGCTTTCGTGAGTTGCTTGGGGATGGTTCGCGCTTTGGAGTGTCCTTTTGCTATGCCGAGCAACCGAGTCCGGATGGTTTGGCACAGGCTTACCTGATCGGTCAAGATTTTCTTGGATCTTCTCCATCCACTCTCATCCTGGGAGACAATGTGTTTTATGGTCATGAGTTGGAAAAAACTCTCAACGATGCGTGCGATCGGACTCAGGGAGCGACCATCTTCGGTTATCATGTTTCAGATCCTTCGAACTACGGTGTGGTTGAGTTCGACGATTCGGGAAGTGCGGTTTCGTTGGAAGAAAAGCCAGATAATCCGAAGTCTAATTTTGCCGTTCCCGGCTTGTATTTTTTCGATAATCAGGCAAGTGCTCGAGCTCGGGAACTCAAACCTTCGGCCCGTGGTGAGTTGGAGATCACAGACCTGAACCGGGTTTATCTTGAGGCAGATGAACTTTCCGTTGAAGTTATGGGCAGGGGAACCGCTTGGTTGGACACTGGGAGTCACGATAACCTGGCTTCGGCCACTGATTTCGTGAAGGTCATCGAACGTAGGCAAGGTCTCAAGATTGCCTGTCTGGAGGAAATCGCATTTCATAAAGGATGGATGAAACACGAGGACTTGGTTCGATCCGCTCATGAACACGGTTCCTCCTCCTACGGATTCTATCTCCGTGCTCTTCTCGAGAGACAGTAAGTTTGCATGTACATATCAACGCATCATGATGCGTTGATGAATTGACTTGATTTTATTTGTGGATTCTGTTGGAACACGTTCATGCGTAAATCCTTTATCTTTTCTTCAGAATCCGTAGGCGAAGGACATCCGGACAAGGTTGCCGACTCGATTTCCGACAGTGTATTGGACGCTTGTCTTGAACAAGATCCGTTCAGTCGAGTGGCGTGCGAGACCTTGGTCAAGAGCAACTGCGTCACAATCGCAGGAGAAATTACAACGAAAGCAAAGTTTGACTATGATTCAATTGTGCGGGAAGCGATTCGTAAGATTGGATACGTCAACGATGACGATATTTTCCATGCTGATCAGGTATTCATAACCAACCAATTGACTGCTCAGTCCGCAAACATTGCTCAAGGAGTCGACGCAGCCTCCGCGGAAGGCAAGGAAACTGACGAACAGGGAGCCGGAGATCAAGGCATCATGTTTGGATATGCTTGCAATGAGACTGAGGAATTGATGCCCGCACCAGTCATGTTTGCTCATCGGATTCTTCGCAGAATGGCAGATATTCGTCATCAAGGAATGGATGCAAAATGGCTGAGACCCGATTGCAAATCTCAAGTAGCCCTCAAATATGCAGATGGAAAAATGGTTGGCATCGAAAATGTCGTTGTTTCAACTGCTCATGCTGAAGATGCCTCAAACCACACTATTCATGAATTCATTAGGGAAGAAGTGATTAAACCTTCCTTACCGGAAGAGCTTCTGTCGGAATCGACCAAATTTCTCATTAATCCGACCGGGAGGTTTGTGATTGGAGGACCACAAGGTGATTCCGGACTTACTGGAAGAAAAATCATCGTCGATACTTACGGGGGATGGAGCAGGCATGGAGGAGGTGCCTTCTCAGGCAAGGATCCAAGCAAAGTCGACCGCTCCGCAGCTTACATGTGCCGGTGGGTTGCGAAAAATGTGGTTTCTGCGGAGTTGGCTGATCGTGTTGAAATTCAGATTGCTTATGCCATAGGCTATCCAAATCCAACCAGCATAACCATAGATTGCTTTGGCACGGAAAAGACCTCAGAAGAAAAGATTCAAAATGCAATCAGGGAAGTCTTTAGCTTCAAACCTGCTGACATCATCACCCAACTGGATCTCCTCCGTCCCATCTATGGCCAAACCACACATTATGGTCATTTCGGCAAAGCCGAATTGCCTTGGGAGCAAGCGAATAAAACAAAGGAGTTGTCAGACGCCATTTCATGAATTTGCCGATTTTCAATTTGATCCCAAAATGTTCCTAATTCGTTCTTAAAACATATGACTATCATGACACAGACAATCACCCCCACCCTTGACTATAAAGTCGCAGACATTACCCTAGCCGAATTCGGCAGGAAAGAAATTTCCATCGCCGAACATGAGATGCCTGGCCTCATGGCCTCTCGTCAAAAATACGGACCATCCCAACCTTTGGCGGGTGTGAAGGTTATGGGTTCTTTGCACATGACCATACAGACTGCAGTGCTCATTGAAACTTTAGTTGCACTTGGCGCCGACGTACGCTGGTGTTCCTGTAATATTTTTTCCACACAAGATCATGCCGCCGCCGCTATTGCCGCTGCTGGCATACCCGTATTTGCATGGAAAGGAGAAACCCTTGAAGATTATTGGGAGTGCACTTACAATGCGATTACCTGGCCGGACGGGTCAGGTCCGGATCAAATCGTCGACGATGGTGGGGACGCCACCATGCTCATTCACAAGGGCCTCGAGCTTGACAATGGAGGAGACTGGGTAAACACCCCTTCCGACAATGTTGAGGAAGAGGTAGTTAAAAATCTACTCAAACGTCTTCATGCAGAGAACCCGAATCGTTGGCAATCGGTTGCCGAGGGCGTGGTGGGAGTTTCCGAAGAGACTACTACTGGGGTACACCGTTTGATACAGATGCATGAAAACAACAGTCTTCTTTTCCCTGCAATCAATGTAAATGATTCAGTCACCAAGTCCAAATTCGACAACAATTACGGTTGTCGGCATTCATTGGTGGATGGTATCAAACGAGCACTCGATGTATTGATTTCTGGTAAAGTTGCAATGGTATGCGGATTTGGTGATGTCGGGAAGGGATCCGCAGATTCCTTGGCCAATGAAAAGGCTCGCGTCATGGTCTCCGAAGTGGACCCGATTTGTGCATTGCAAGCTTGTATGGTTGGTTACCAAGTCACTACCATTGAAGATGCATTGGACACCGCTGATATCTTTGTAACAACCACTGGAAATAAAGACATCATCACTGCTGAACACATGAGCAAGATGAAAGACCAGGCGATCGTATGCAACATCGGTCACTTCGACAACGAGATTCAAGTATCCAAGCTCGAAGAAATGGAAGGTGTGGTCAAGGAGGTTATTAAAGAAGATCACGTACCCGGTGGGCCTGTTAGCCGATTTACCTTTCCTGACGGCAGAAGCATATATTTGCTTGCAGAGGGTCGTCTCATCAACCTCGGTTGCGCTACGGGGCACCCCAGTTTTGTAATGTCCAACAGTTTCACTAACCAAATCATTGCTCAAATCGACATACGCAAGAATCCAAACAGAAAGATTGGCGTCTATCGACTTAGCAAGGAGCTGGATGAAGAAGTTGCCAGGCTCCATCTTGACAAACTGGGAGCTAAGCTTACAACTTTGAGCGCAGACCAAGCGGATTACATCGGAGTTCCCGTAGATGGTCCCTACAAACCAGATCATTATAGATATTGATCAAACTTTCTTTCTCTACTAGACCGCGTTCGGCTCAGAATCGAATGCGGTCTTTTTTTTGCTTGGTTGATCATATTCCGTAACTGTCTTATCGTCTGAAGGTTATTTGAGTAAGGAAGCATATGTTTTACGACGAAACGAAGGTATACTTAAAGGCGGGAGACGGTGGGGATGGATGCATGTCTTTCCTGAGACAAAAATATATGCCAAATGGAGGTCCCAATGGAGGAAATGGTGGGAGGGGAGGAAATGTCGTCCTGCGGGGCGACGAGAATATTTCCGATCTGCGAGCCTTTCATTTCAAAAAACATTGGAAAGCTCGAAATGGCGAACCGGGTAGGGGAAGTGACCAAAATGGAAAAGCGGGTGATTCCTGCATTCTCAATCTTCCTCTCGGGACTCAAGTTAGAGAAGTCGATTCGGAACAGATTCTATGTGAGTTGCTTCAACACAATCAGGAAATAATGATTCTGGGAGGTGGGAAGGGAGGTCGTGGAAACGCCACCTTCAAATCATCCACCAACCAAACTCCAAGACAATTTACCGAGGGTAAAAGAGGAACGGAGGGTGACTTCGTATTTACTTTGAAAACGATCGCTGACGTCGGACTGGTTGGTTTTCCCAATGCAGGCAAGTCCACCTTGTTGAACACCTTAACCAAAGCTACCCCAAAAGTGGCTTCGTAT
This sequence comes from uncultured Verrucomicrobiota bacterium, assembly GCA_902618175.1. GTDB lineage: Bacteria > Verrucomicrobiota > Verrucomicrobiia > Opitutales > Seribacteraceae > Seribacter. The sequence continues at coordinate 67,826 of CACMZN010000005.1, read as the reverse complement.
CCCTTCACAACACTCGTACCCACTGTCGGAGTCATTGAATATCCGGAGGACTTCAGCTCCATAACCATGGCTGACATTCCGGGACTCATAGAGGGAGCAGCGGAAAATCGTGGGTTGGGACATCGCTTTCTCAGGCATGTCGAGCGTTGCAGATTAATTCTTTATCTTTTGGACATGGCATGCAATGACCATCGGGATCCCTGTGAAGATTTCAATCATTTGCAGAGGGAATTGTTTGAATATGATCCACGATTGGCCCAAAAACCCTTCTTGGTGGTTGCAAATAAATGCGACGAACCGAGTTCCCTGGGAAATTTCAACCTTTTTAAGAAGAAATTTCCGAAAATCAGACCTCTATTGGTTTCTGCCATATTGGAGGATGGGCTAGACCAGTTGCGTCGTGAACTAGCCGCCAGATTAAAATAATCCATTTGAAAAATACTTTTTTTTTGATCTTGTATTACACAAACGCTTGTGCAAAAAACAGGTATGGAAAATGGTGGGAAAAACATAAAATTGAAAGAGGATAATTCAGAAAGGGAACTTTTGCTTTCCAGGATCGAAAAAAAGCAGAAGGTGGGTTCCGGTCCTTTTTTTCAAAACGAAAAAGAGGAAGAAAGAGCGTCACGGATTCTCGAGGGAATGGAAAACTCCTATCAACGACTTGAACATTTGCTCAAGGTCTTTGATCGAATCAATCGCTAGAAAAATGAGTGGAAAAAATCAGCAGGCTCTGGGTTTCATTGCATCAAAAATGGGAAAAAAGGGGGGTGCCGCCGGAAAAGGAAAGGCGAAGAAACGCGGCAATTCCAGTTACTACCGAGATATGCAGAGAAAATCAGTTGAGAGTAGATTGGCTAATGCCAAGGGCATGGATAAAGGGAAGGACTAATTGATCCAATTTTCCTCTTCGATTATGAATTGCCACTGCCCACGATAGCGAGACAGATGACCGATTCCTGAAAAACGCAAGCCTTTCCTCAAGTTAAAGAGTTTTTTTCTTACGTTCTCTTTAAAACTGTAAAGTCCGAGTCGATGACCCTTTGTCACTAGAGCAAGGGGTCTTGTGGGTGCAATGACTCCAGAAAAGCGAAATAAATTTCCATAATAGGCAGGAGATAAAAACTTTGGCTCCCAGGGCAGAATTTTCTTCCTTGCTTGGCTGTAGTCCACCTCTTGCAAAAGATTCTCTACCATCGCAAATGTTCTTCCATTGTTCGATATGGTCTTTTCCGTGGAGAATTTTGCATAGATTGGAAAATGATCACTCGCTCCGAAGCCATCCAAATCGTTGGACCATTTGAAGGGAAGCCCACTACCCCGAATCGAATTAAGACCGTCATATTTTGCCACCGCAAAGGAATCCGAAACGTAACTTATGCCTTTTTGATCGTATAAGGAATCGGGAAGGATCAAATGCATCAATGTTCCCCACTTCCCACGCCAGGCATCCGATCTTCTTTGTTCTGCGGGTAGTTCATGCCATAGGTTGTAAAGATTGTCTGTTGAGTTTACCCCTGTGGGTTCCAGATTTTTTGACAGCAAGACGTCGTTGATTCCTGTTTTTTCCAAAAATTCAGCATAAACCGTCGACTGGTTGTAATGTGAATTCAAATCTCCTCCCACAAGGAAATCAACCTCTTCGTTCATGTCCTTTATCTCATCGATTCGTTGCCTCAGGACTTGAGCGCTTTGCAAACGAAGCATTTCCATCGCTTCGGAAGAAGCCCCGGATTTCCAGTGGTTGTTGAACAGTACGAAGGAAGAACCATTTATGGAAAGAGTGGTTTCCAAAATCGGACGGGCTCTCGGAATGGGATGCAGCACCTGATCCACAATGGGAAACTTGGAAAGAGTGAGGCAATGAATGGAGGGTAGATATTGGGGAGGAATCTTCGGGTCGTATCCCAGTGCATGTTGATAAGGTCCCAGGTTCTCCTTCTTTAGTCTGTTGATGAGGATTTCTGTTGCAGAGGGAAAATTTTCGGGTGTTTGGTCCACTTCGATTTCCTGAAGCAGAACGATATCCGGACCTGATTCTCCCCCAATCTCTTTGAGAATTCGGATTATGGAATCGAGTTTGTTGTTTAATTCCTTCTCTCCATACAGCTTTTTCTCATAGTCTTCGTATCGAGAAACTCCATCCAGATCGAACAAGTTCTCCACATTGTATGCTACCACGATAAAAGACTCCGAACTTTTGAGATTTGTTGCCATGAAAGTGAACAGGCATGACAAAACCAGAGGAAGGTATTTGGGCAACATTGTCTACACCCTTGACTCAAGATACATCAAACGGCAATTCGATTTTCTTCTGAACGTAAAAAAACGGGTTCGTTAGGAGTGGAATGACTCTTAGAATACTGATAACCGAATTCAGAGAACTCAAGCAGACCTTCCAAGTCCGAAATCTCATTTCTGATCAAGTAGGAACTCATCAAGCCCCTGGCTTTCTTTGCATAAAAACTGATGATTTTGAATTTGCCCTTTTTTTCATCTTTGAAAATAGGAGAAACAACCCTGGCATCGATGGAATTTTCCCTGGTAGCCTTGAAATATTCTTGCGAAGCAAGATTGATCAGCAGATCAGAGTTCAGGTTTTTCAAATCCTGATTAATGGCCTGGCATAATCGATCCCCCCAAAAGCAATACAAGTCCCTGCCTGCCGGATTCGCATACAAGGTACCCATTTCCAACCTGTGCGGTTGTATCAGATCAAGGGGACGAAGAATCCCATAAAGCCCGGAAAGTATCCTCAGATGTTTCTGAGCGTAGACGAAATCATCCTTTTTGAAATTCCATGCCCGCAAACCCTCATAGACGTCCCCCTTAAAGGCCAAAACGGCTTGTTTGGCATTATCAGGGTCATGATTCACATTCCATTCCCGGTAACGGGAACGGTTCAATTCGGACAACTTTTCACTTATGTCCATGAGAGAGGAAATCTCTTCCGAACTTAGATTGGCCAGTCCTTTGATCAATTCATGAGAAAAGGAAAGAAAATCTGGTTGGGTACAGACCTCGTGCGTAGGTTTGGATTCGAAGTCGAGAGTCTTGGCAGGGGACAAAAGGATAATCATAATCTCATACTAGCAAATTCTTCACCAAGTAAAAACCTTAAGTTTTAGGTAGCAGGCAAAACAAGGGGAAATGCAGAATCCTTGGCAACCGTGCAAGCCGAACTGGCGGAAAAAGGATTGTCAGCCATTACTTTTCTCGAACAAATGGACCGGTCCATCCCTCATACCCAGGAATGGTATTACCAACCGGGCATGGGTTGGTTGTGGACAAATTCCGAGGTCTTTCCCTTCCTCTTCCGATCCGAAACCGATGAAGAGTCGGGAGGGTGGCTCTACTTCGGTCAACTGCCCGATATGGAAGAGGCATCCTTCTATGATTATGCGAGCGGTACTTGGGTGACCCCCGATCCGTAAGTGGGCGACTTCCGGATTTTGGCAAGTTGAAAAAAGAGGGAATTCTTCGTTCGGGGTTGCCCCCAATCGAAAATATCTTTTTGTCAAGGAACTACGCATTTTGCATATTCCCGTTCAATCATCCCCGTGTATCCAGTCGTCATATTTTTTTTCCTTTTGATCAATTGGATCGTATTGTCGGGTAAGTTCGACGTCTTTCATCTTGGGTTGGGAGTGGTTTCCTGCCTGACGATCACTTGGTTGTCCCAGGACTTGCTCTTCAAGGATCGCAGCAAAGGCGGAAGAACGAGGCTGATTGAAGGTTGGATGTTTCTGAAATACGTCCCCTGGATCACTTGGGAAGTGGTGAAGGCCAATCTTCACGTCTTCAAGCTTGCCATGACCCGTAGGGGATATGAGGAAATGGCTCCGCGGGTGGTCACCTTCAACACCTATCTGAAGACGGATTTTGCCAAGTTTGTGCTCGCAAATTCCATTACCCTCACACCGGGAACGATTACCATGCTGATTCGCGGAGAGGTTTTTCACATCCATACCATGAGCCAGTTTCTGGAGGATGATTTGCTGACGGGTGCGATTGAAAGAAAAGTGGCCGAAGTGTTCGAACCTGAAGTCCTGCCTGGAAAATGAGTTATTGGTTTGCCGTCTTGATGGGGGCATCCCTCTTCACGCTGATGATTCCAGTGGTGTACCGCATCTGGGTGGGACCGACGGAGTTTGATCGAATCCTCGGAGTCAACGTGATTGGAACCAAGACGGCGGTTTTGTTGGTGATCACCGGTACCTTGTTTGATCGGGTCGATATGTTCGTGGACTTTGCGATTGCATATTCTTTGTTGAATTTTGTGGGTGCAATCATAGTCGCCCGTTACCTGAACCGTACGATCTCTCTCAAGGAAATGGAAGCGCGTGAAAAAAAGAGCAGGGCATGAATTGGATGCAGATCAGATGTCCTTGTGAGATGAAGACAAAAGAATCAATCGGGAATTAAAATGATCATTTTGCAAATCATTGGCATTCTCTGCGGTCTGGTCGGACTGGTCTTCTTTCTTGGAGCAGCCGTGGGGATGGTGCGCTTTCCCGATTTCTACACACGCATGCATGCCGCGGGCAAGGGGGATACACTTTCGACCATGTTGATGCTTGCGGGATTCGGATTGGTCACGATGGAGGATTTCTCTCTCGGAAGTTGGTTGCTTCTGATCAAGATCATGGCTGTCGTTCTATTCATTTACCTGACCAGTCCGACCAGTTCGCACGCTCTTATGCGGGCTGCCTTTGAGGACGACGAAATGCCTTTGACCGAGAAGGATTTGAAGAAATCAAGACGGAAAGCAAAGGAGACGAAATGATGGGGCAGGAATTGTTCAACACCTTCATACTGATTCTTCTGGTGGTTGCGGCATTGTCTGCTCTGCGTATTCGGGATCTCTTATCCTCCGCCGTGGTCTTTGGGGTATATAGTTTTCTGATGTGCCTGCTTTGGGCGGAAATGGGAGCAGTCGACGTCGCTTTCACCGAGGCGACGGTGGGAGCGGGGGTGAGTACCGTGGTGTTTGTGGCCACCATCTTCAATCTCAAGAGAAAATCGAGCGATTGATGAAATTGATTTCCATGATCCCGGTCGCCGCGGTGGGCGGATTGCTTCTTTTCGCGGCCAAGGATTTTCCCGAGTGGGGAGCGGTGGATTCGCCGGCTTCTCAATCTCCGGTCTCTTCTCATTTCATCAGCCATACCGGAGTGGATACGGAGGTGCCGAACATGGTTACGGCGGTTCTGGCGGATTATCGTGGATTCGACACTATGTTTGAAACCGTGGTGGTATTCATAGCCGGAGTTGCAGTTTTGGCGATCCTCCGGGGATCGGGAAGGAGAGGTTCCCAAAAGCGCGAATTCGAAGTGGATGCGGAACCGGATCTGATCGTGACCAACACGGTCCGACTGATTGTGCCGGTGATTCAGATTTTTGCCTTTTACGTTTTGGCTCATGGACATGTCAGTCCGGGTGGTGGATTTCAGGGAGGAGTGGCGATGGGCGCAAGTTTCATCCTCGTGGCTCTGGCATGGGACTTGGAGGTGGCTCTGGAACGATTTTCGATATCTCGCTGCATGGTGGTCGCTTCTCTGGGCATCGTCATTTATGGAGGAATCGGTTTTCTCTCGATGATCTTGGGTGGTGAGTTCCTTGATTATGCGGAGTTGGAGAAAGTATTGCCGGTGTCCCGGGAAATGGCCCGCTATCATGCGATGTTGGGAGTGGAGATTGGAGTTGGCTTCACCGTGAGCGCAATCATGTTTGCCCTTTATGCAAACTTATCTTCCGAAGGACGATTGAAAGGTGGACTTTGATCAGCTCCCCAGCCGGTTCGAGGATTGATGATTGAAGACGGATCCATTCTGAACGAACTGCTGATCAAGCGATTGAATTATCTGATCTACGTGGTTTTGCTCCTGATCGGACTGCATGCGATGATCGCCAAAAGGAACTTGATCAAGAAATTGATTGGCATGGCGATTTTTCAAACCGCGATCATTTTGTTTTATGTTTCGATTGCGGTGAAGGAGGAAGCCACGGTTCCCATCTACAAGGCCGAACATGATCCTCATGGAGAACATGCCAAGACGAAGGAAACTGCTGCCGATTATGGAGACAAATACCAACCCGTTGCTTTGTCCGATGAGGAAGTCAGAGGATATGCCAATCCTTTGCCTCACGTTCTCATGCTTACGGCCATCGTGGTGGGCGTGGCCACTCTGGGTCTTGCCCTGGCTCTCTGTCAGAGAATTTTTCAGGGATATGGAACGATTGAGGAAGATGAATTGCTGACCAAACTCGAAAGGGCCGATGCCCGGGCCAGTCTGTCCCCTGTAAGGAAAACATCACCTGAAAAATCATCACCGGAAGAAAAAAAGAGAGTCCGGAAGCTGTCCAAGTCCAAGGAGTTGGCGAAGGAAGCACCGAGGACCCGAAGCCAATCGGTGAAGAGGAAAACCTCGCGTCAATCCGGAAATCGAAAAAACGAGAGTAAGGAGATTGGGAATTCGCCTGCATCCAAACCAGACAAAACCAGGAAAAAGATTGTCTCCAAGTCTACTCAGACTGGAAAAAAGGATCGTGGTGGGGAAAGGAAGGAAACTTAGGAATCATGGAAAACGCCATAGCCTGGATTTTCATTTTTCCCTTGTTTGGGGCCGTTGCCTGTACCTTGGTGGGAATGTACAACCGGAAATGGTGCCATCCGATTTCCGTTCTTTCCATGATCGGAGCAACTTGGGCAGGTGTCGAGACCTTGATCAAGGTAATGAACTCGAAGAGTCATGAGTTGTCTTATCTGCTGGGTGGATGGACCCTGGATCAATATCCGCGCGGAGTGGGCATTGAATTCCGAGCTGATCTGCTGGGAGCTCTCATCACCTTGGTCGTATTGGGCGTCGGTTTGATCGTATCTTTGTATTCGAAGATTCCCGTGGAAGAGGAGACTCCGGGCAAGGAATCCCTTTTCTTTACCCTTTTTCTTCTGCAGATCACCGGTTTGGCAGGCATAACTCTAACCGGCGACGCATTCAACCTGTACGTATTGATCGAGGTTGCGGCATTGACTGGTTACGGCCTGATCGCGATTGGTTCCAACCGAGCGGCGGCCGCAACTTTCAATTACGTAATTTTGGGCACCATCGGGGCTTCTCTCTATCTGCTCGGCGTAGGGTATCTATACATCAAGACAGGCACTTTGAACATGGTCGGCATTCGCGAAGTGATCGAGGCGAATGCTTTGGCAGACTCTCCTTCCATGCAAGTGGCCTTCATTCTTGTCGGTCTCGGCATCCTGATAAAAATGGCCTTCTTTCCCTTTCACGCCTGGTTGCCAAACGCCTATTGCAATGCGCCCACTACCACTTCTTGCCTTTTGGCGCCGCTTGTGACCAAAGTCATGATTTACGTCATGATCCGCATGGTATTGACCGTGTTCGGCGTTGATTTTTCCTTTGAATCCACTTTGTGGACAAAATTTCTTCCATGGTTGGTGGTCCTTGCCATAGTGTGCGCCGCAGTCATGGCCTTGGCTCAGCGGGAAATCAAAAAGATGCTGAGCTATCTCATCGTGGCGGAAGTCGGATATATGATCGGAGGATTGTGGATCTACAATTACTACGGATTGATCGGTTCGATTTTTCACATCATCAGCGATGCGTGCATGACGCTTTGCTTGTTTCTTGGAGCAGGTTTGATTCTTCGCAAAGCGCGGACCACTCATTTCGACGGCTTGCGCGGATTGTTTGCAAAAATGCCGCTTACCACGAGTGGCTTCTTCATAGGTGGATTTTCCATTATCGGATTGCCTCCCACTTGCGGATTCTTCAGCAAGTGGTATCTGATCACCGGTGGAATGGTTTCGGGACGATGGGAATACTTGATCGTCCTATTGTTTTCGACCATGGTGATGGTGGTTCTTTTCTTTCGTCTGATCGAACGCATGCATCTGGCGGTAAGCGAGAATGGAGAGAATTTGGGACATGGACATGGAGACTTGGGTTTGACTGAGGAGCAGACCAAGTTTGAAGAGGGTCCGCTTTCCATGCTGATTCCATTGTTGCTGGCGGCAGCGGTCGTATTGGTGATCGGGGTCTATAACCAAGACATATCCACACAAATCGAGCATTTTCTGGCGGACTATGATCTGCCCAGAGGAATCGAACCCTGATGAGCGCAGCTCTTCCAGTCGAACAAATGATCCCAGCGGTTGACCTGATGGCGCCTTTGATCCTGACAGACGTTCGTCCCCTGGTCGCCCTGCTTACTCCTCTGATTGGTTTGTTGGGGATTGTGTGGGCGGGAGAAAGAAGATCCGATCTCCGTGAATTCTTTACTTTCGCAGCGGCGATCATACAAGCGGGAGTGGTACTTTCCATGGTTCCGCTTCTGCTCAACGGAGCCATCATCGAATTTCAGATTTGGCAAATCTTCACCCATGTTCCCATGCTTCTGAGAGTGGACGGACCTGGTTTGCTGTTTGCATGCGTTGCGTCCATCTTATGGATCGTCACAACCCTCTATTCAGTCGGATATATGAGAGGTTTGCATGAACATGCCCAGACCCGATTCTACTCCTTTTTCGCCCTGTCCCTTTCTGCAACCATGGGGGTTGCGTTCTCCTCCAACATGTTGACCATTTATTTCTTCTACGAGATGCTTTCGGTATCCACTTTCCCCCTGGTCACCCATATGCAGGACAAGGAGGCGAGAACGGGAGGCCGTACCTATCTTGGATATCTCCTCTTTACGTCCCTTTGTCTTCTATTGCCTGCCTTGAGTTTGTGCTATGTCTGGTTGGACGATGGACAAGCGGCAATGGATTTTCTAACGGATACCGGAAAAATCGGCGAATTTTCTCAATCCGTACAGATTTTCCTTCTTCTTCTTTTCACCTTTGGATTCGCCAAAGCGGGATTAATGCCTTTTCACTCCTGGTTGCCCGGCGCCATGGTTGCCCCGACCCCGGTTTCCGCCCTGCTTCACGCCGTAGCCGTTGTGAAAGTCGGCGTCTTTTGCGTATACCGGATCTATTCGGATATTTTCGGAACTGAGGTTCTACAACGTATGGACGGAGAAGACTGGTTGATCGGCATCGCCTGCGCCACCATACTGATTTCCTCCTTCATTGCACTTTCTCAGGATAATCTGAAGAGAAGACTCGCCTTTTCCACCATCGGTCAACTGGGTTACGTCGTACTGGGAGCTACCCTGGCGACTGAGCGTGGAATGGGTGGATCGGTTCTTCACATTGCAATGCATGCATGTGGAAAAATCACCTTGTTTTTCTGCGCCGGAGCAATCTTTGTGGCATCGGGTAAGAAATACGTCAGTCAACTTCGTGGTCTTGGAAGAAAAATGCCCATCACCATGGGAGCTTTCATGATCGGATCCTTGAGCGTCATCGGACTCCCACCCTTGGGAGGATTCGTGAGCAAGTGGTATTTGGCGCTCGGCGCCTTGGATCGGGATGCGATGTGGGTGGTGGTGGTTCTGCTGATCAGTTCTTTGCTGAACATCTTTTATCTTCTTCCGGTTGCGGTTACCGCATTTTTCCAAACCGAAGAAACCGAGGAAAATTCCGGTTTAAAGGAAGCCCCGATGGCTTGTGTGGTTCCGCTTGCGTTTACCGCAATCGGATGCTTCGCCCTTTTCTTTTTCTCCGGTCCGTTGCTTCTTCTCGCCGGCATCTCCCAGTGAAGTCAGAAAAACACATGAGCAAAAAAACAAGGAAGACCAAGGAACCCAAGCGTTGGCTGGATGATTCGACCAACGTTGGAAAAATCATCCGTGGGTTCTATTTCGCATGTGGCTTTGTCATGCTTGCGGACTTCGTGTTCAGCATCGGTTGGCATAAACATGCGGCCCTTGGAGAGAGTTCCTTGATGCATGGAATCGAACCGTTGCCCTTCTTCTACGGGATCTATGGATTTCTTGCCTGCGTCGGATTGGTCCATGCATCCAAGTTGATGCGAAGCCGGAAAGGGAAAAACGTTCTGATGCGCGAGGAGGATTACTGGGATCAATGAGATGAATACCCTTGGCGCCAGTATTGAAATTGGAATCCATCCGGCCTTTGCCTTGTTGATCGGGGGTTTATTCGCCAGTTTTCTTCGTGGGCGGTTTGCATCCCTTACCATGGTTTTTGCTCCTGTGCTGGGGTTGTGGTACGTCAGTACGCTCGAAGTGGGAAGCTATTCCAGCATGCATTTGTTTGGTTGTGAAATCATGGGTGTGGTGGTTGATTCACAGGCCAAGCTCTTTGGTTATCTTTTTCATCTGGCTGCTCTGGTTGCTGGAATCTATTCCTTTCACCTGCGGGATCCTTGGCAAATTTCAATGGCTTTGTTTTATGCAGCTACTGCGGTAGGCGTAGCTTTCGCCGGGGATATGCTCTCCCTTTTTCTCTGGTGGGAAGGACTGGCAATCACTTCGGTCTTTCAGATTTGGAGCAGACGCACCAAGCGAGCGGAGGATGCTGGTTTTCGCTATCTCTTCTTTCACGTTTCTTCGGGCTTGCTGCTTCTGGCTGGCATCCTCATTCGATTTCACGAAGAAGGTTCTTCCGCTCTTTCCTTGGCTTCGCTTACTGATTCCCTGGAGGGTGGAGATTTGGGCGCAGTTTTGATTTTGCTGGCAATTGGAACTAAGGCGGCGTTTCCCGGACTTCACGTCTGGCTCAAGGATGGATACGCCGAGGCAACTCCCACCGGACCAGTCTGGTTGTGCGCCTTCACCACAAAATGCGCCGTATGCATGTTGATTCGACTTTTTCCCGGAGCGGAAGTCCTCATTCCCATTGGAGGAATTATGGCAGTGTTTCCAATTTTTTATGCGATCCTGGAGAACGATCTGCGGCGAGTGCTGTGCTACAGTAAGATTAATCAGATAGGTTTCATGGTCGTAGGCATAGGCATAGGCACTGAACTTGCGATTGATGGAGCGATTGCTCATGCCTTCACTCACGTCCTGTATAAGGGCTTGCTTTTCATGGGCATGGGAGCCGTGCTTTACCGAACGGGTGAAATCAGGGCTTCCCATTTGGGTGGTCTTTACAAAACCATGCCTTGGACTACGGGATTTTGCATCATTGGAGCTGCGTCGATTTCCGCCTTTCCTTTGTTCAGTGGCTTCATCAGCAAATCGATCATCATTACGGAAGCGGCCCGCAATGGGAACACCCTGATTTGGTTGTGTCTGTTGTTTGCATCGGCGGGAGTCCTGCACAAAGCGGGAATCAAGGTTCCCTACTTTGCCTTTTTCGCCCGGGATTCGGGCCTGAGGCCCAAGGAAGCGCCCATCAACATGTTGATAGCGATGGGAATCTCTTCCTTTTTCTGCGTTTTTCTCGGATGTAATCCTCAATGGCTGTATGCAATGCTGCCCAACCAAGCCATGGGATATCATCCTTACGATGCCACTCACGTGATTACTCAATTACAGATTCTGATGTTTGCGGCGTTGGCATTTGTCCTGCAGAATCTTAAAGGAAAATACCCTGCCGAAGTACCCTCAGTCAATCTTGACGTTGACTGGCTTTACCGCCGGATAGGTCGAGGATTCATCGGATTTACAAAGATTTTCTGGAATGGTCTGAATCAACAGGTTCACGCCTTGTTCATGGGAGAACTGGTCAGAAGAGTGAATGAATTCACCAAGTCCGGACAAGTACAAGTCCTGGAATTTATCTCGGATCCGCTTTATTCCCTCGGACTTTTGGGCAAAGATAGCCGAACAAAAGTTAAGTTTCGTCTTTCGAAAAGAGCAAGACTGGGAGTTCATCCAGTTGGTTTGACTGCTTTTTTCAGCACGCTTTTTCTTTTGGGCTTTTTACTGATGATGATCTCCTGAGCGAGCTTGCGTTCGGTTTCAAACAGTTGAATAGGTTTGAATCTTGCTAGATTCGATCCGAAGTGCTTGTCTGTATGAGTGATCCGGAAAGGGGGGAAAGGTGTGATTTTCTTGTTTGGCGTTCTTGGGCTGATGTCCGGGTGCAAATTCTTGGACCAAAATACCAACTTCATTTCCAAGGAGAAGGTCTGGGAAAAAATCGCAAGCGAAGCGCCTGCTCACGGATTGGATCCTGCTTTTGTTTATGCAATTTGTCATGCTGAGAGCAGTTTGAATGCGAACGCGGAAAGTTCGGTGGCCCGTGGGATGATGCAGTTGACGGAAGCGGCGTGGACCGATGTAACGGAGCTTAATTATCGACTGGCCTATGACTGGAAAACCAATGTGGAAGTCGGCATGCTTTATCTCGAAAGGTTGAAAGTTACGCTGGATCGACAGAAATTGTTTTCCTATCCGAGGTTGGCGGCAAGTTATCGGTTCGGATACGGAGCCTTGAGGAAGGAGAAATTTTTGGTCAGTCGATTGAAGACCCCGATTAATCGGATTTACAGGAAGCTTTTTGCCGGTCAAATCAATCCGGTGGCTCCACCGAGTGCCTGACCTTAGATTCTTCCTTTTTGAAATGGGCTCGAAATCGCAAGTGATCAAGAGAGGAAAGGGGGATGCCCCTCTGGAACCTCCGGCGGCATTCGAGACTGAAATCAGCGCCTTTCTTGCATGGATCCAATTGGAAAAGGGATTGGCTGAAAATACCATTTTCTCCTATGAGGCTGATCTCATTCAATGTTCGCTCAATCTTTCCGAGCAGGGATTGGCGGGATGGAAGCATGCAAGGCTCGAACACATTTCCCATTGGCTCGGATCTCTTACGAGAAATTCCTACGCGGTTTCCAGTTTGGCGAGGAAATTGTCTGCAGTTCGAATGCTGGTCAAGTATTTGATCGGAGAAGGATTTTTGACTGAGGATTTCACTCAACTCCTGAACAGTCCAAGGATGCGTACGCCTTTGCCCCATTGTCTCACCATTGAGGAAATGGAAAGATTCCTCAAGGTTCCTGATCTGGGGACTCCCTTGGGCAAGAGGGACCGAGCATTGTTCGAACTAATGTATGGAAGTGGTTTGCGGGTATCGGAAATTTGCGAATTGCCCATAGGGGCAGTGGACGTTGATGAAGGATTCGCCCGAATCTTCGGTAAGGGTTCGAAGGAGAGAGTGGTGCCGGTGGGTCGGCATGCCGGTGAGGCGATACGTAATTATCTGCATGGCGGAAGACCTCATTTGATCAAGGAACAAACAGGCAGTGAACTTTTCTTGAGCAAGAGGGGTAGGGGAATTTCCAGAAAAATGGTTTGGGTTCTGGTAAAGGAGTATGGACGCCGAGCTGGAATCGAAAAGAATTTATCTCCGCATGGACTTAGGCATTCGTTTGCCACTCACTTGCTGATGGGAGGGGCGGATGTCCGCTCGGTTCAGGAGATGCTCGGACATGCGGATGTCGGAACCACTCAAATCTACACTCAGGTTGAGGTGGAGAGACTGTTGGATGAACATGCAAACTTTCATCCTCTGGCGAGTCCTAATTTGGGATGAGGGCGCCTATTTCCTAACGTGCGCAAAATTTGATTGAAAGATTTCGCCTAAAATCATTCTAACATCAAATGTGAAGGTTATGGTATTCGTATCTCCCAAGTCCACGGTCTTGGATCCGCAAGGTGCCGCCGTCGAGCAAGCGATGAAAAGTTTGGGTCACTCGTCGGTGAAAGGTGTTCGAGTGGGAAAAACCATCACCTTCGAGATCGGTGACGAGGATACGCCCCAAGCCCGCTCTAAAATTGGAGAGTTGTGCGATGGGTTGCTGTGTAATCCGGTGATTGAAGATTATCGCTACGAGATTATTGAGTAGTGAAAATCTTTCGCTATCTAGACCATTCCGAACAAATGGGTTTCGGGAGGTTCGACGAACAGGGTCAGACTTTCTCCATTGAAAAACTGGCCAATGGAGATTTTCAGGCAACGGATCGGAAGATTTCCCCTTCTCGATTCCTGACCCCCATTGATTTCCGTTGCATATATGGGGTTGGTTTGAACTACCGAGCCCATGCGGAGGAGACGGGAATGGAAATACCGAAGAATCCGATGGTCTTTATGAAAGCGCCCACAGCCTCTCAGAATCCGGGAGATCCCATTGTAATCCCACGTTTTCTAAGAAGCGATAAAGTTGATTACGAAGGTGAACTTGGGGTGGTGATCGGCAGACCTTGCAAAAACGTTTCTCCTGCGGATGCTCTTTCTCATGTTCTCGGCTATACCTGCGCAAACGACGTCAGCGCCCGTGATTGGCAGAAGGAAAAAGGAGGTGGTCAATTTTGTCGGGGCAAGACTTTTGATACTTTTTGTCCGGTCGGACCTTGTCTGACGACGGCCGATGAGATTACAGATCCTTCCAAGCTTACGTTGCGTACCTATTTGAATGATGAAAAAGTTCAGGAATCCAAGACCGACGACTTGATTTTCGATGTGCCTGCCCTGATCTCCTTCCTGAGCGGAAGCACTACCTTGCTGCCCGGAACCCTGATCTTGACCGGAACTCCCTCTGGTGTAGGCGAGGCAAGGGACCCCAAGCGGTTTTTGGTGCCCGGCGACGAAGTAACCGTGGAGATCGAGGGAATTGGACTCTTGACCAATCCGGTGGTGGAGGAAGAATATGGTGACAGGAAAAAATTGGAGGAGAGCGAGACGTCGTGAAGGTGGCTGTTCTCCAGTTTCCGGGTTCGAACTGCGATTGGGACGCGGAACATGCCGTAAGAGACGTATTGGGAATTTCGGCCCATCGGGTCTGGCACAAGGATTCACTTCCCGGGGAAACCGAAGCGGTCATCGTTCCGGGTGGGTTTTCCTTTGGAGATTACCTGCGGTGTGGAGCAATTGCTCGTTTTTCGCCCATTACCAATGATTTGAAAAAATTCGCTGAAAATGGAGGCCAAGTTCTTGGAATTTGCAATGGGTTCCAGATTCTCTGTGAAGCTGGTTTGCTTCCCGGCGCCCTGATTCGAAACGAGTGCATGGAATTTCGATGCTTGAATCAAAGTCTGAAGGTGGAGCAATCAAATGAACGTTTCAATCCTACGACGCTTGGCGCCACGCTTTCCTTGCCCATTGCACACGGCGAGGGAAATTATCGTGTGAAGGACTCGATCTTGACTGAAATCGAAGACCATGGGCTGGTGTTTCTTCGCTATCTTGAGAACCCGAATGGTTCGATGAACGACATTGCAGGTCTACGCAATCGGGAGGGCAACGTCTATGGCATGATGCCTCATCCGGAAAGAGCCGTTGAATCTTACCACCCCTCGCTTGACGGATTGTCAGTGCTCAAAGCCTTTTTTGCTCCTCTCCTTTCCAGTCGTGCAGTCGAACTCTCTTCCAAAGGATGAATATGTCTTCGACGGTTCCTCCACCTAATCCCGATCCTTGCTTAAACCTAGAGATCACTCCCGAATTAGTCTCTGAGCATGGACTTTTGCCCGAAGAATACGAAAAAATCCTCAAAATTCTAGGTCGTGTTCCAAACCTGACTGAATTGGGAATATTCTCGGTGATGTGGTCCGAACACTGCGCCTACAAGAATACCCGCAGACTGCTTAGGTTGTTCCCCACTGAAAAGAGAGACAAAGAGGCCATCGGACAAGTTTTGGTCAAAGCAGGGGATGAAAACGCCGGTGTGATCGACGTTGGGGAAGGCTGGGGTGTCGCCTTTAAGATTGAGTCTCACAATCATCCCAGCGCCATTGAACCATTTGAAGGGGCCGCAACCGGTGTGGGAGGAATAGTGAGGGATATTTTCACCATGGGGGCCCGTCCGGTTCTGCTGACTAATTCCCTGCGCTTTGGTTCTCTTGGCTCGAATCAGGTTAAAAGGTTGTTTCGGGGTGTGGTCAGTGGAATTTCTCACTATGGAAATTGTCTGGGCATACCCAATGTGGGAGGGGACGTTTATTTCGACGACTGCTACGAGGGAAATCCGCTGGTGAATGCTTTGTGCGCGGGTATTCTCCGGCATGAAGATATTCAAAAAGGAGCTGCTACCGGAGTGGGAAACCCGGTATACTATGTAGGATCGGGAACGGGTAGGGATGGTTTGGGTGGGGCCAGTTTTGCCTCTCGTGAGTTGACTGAGGAAAGTGCCGAGGATCGTCCAGCTGTTCAAAAGGGTGATCCATTCATGGAAAAGCTCTTGCTGGAGGCATGTCTTGAAATGATGTCAATTCCTGGTTTGGTAGTGGGTATTCAGGATATGGGAGCCGCTGGTTTGACTTGTTCAACCTGTGAAACCGCTTCCCGGGGAGATTCTGGAATCGAGATTGATCTGGACTTGGTTCCGCAAAGAGAGACGGGAATGAATTCCTATGAGATCATGCTTTCGGAAAGCCAGGAGAGAATGTTGGTAATCGTAGAGTCAGGAAGGGAGAATGAGCTTGAACGGGTTTTTGAAAAATGGGATTTGCATGCGGCCAGAATAGGACAAGTGAGGGAAGGAGATCGAATGGTGGTTCGCCACAAGGGTGTGGTGGTGGTTGACTTGCCGGCAAAATCTCTTACCGACAACGCTCCGATTTACGATCAGCCGGCAAGCGAACCAGATCATGTAGTAAGGGCACGCCAGTGGAGACTCGATTCAGTGCCTCCGTTGGCTTACGATAAAGTTGAGGAATCCTTAAAAAAACTTTTGAATCATCCAACCATTGGTTCGAAGAAATGGATTTGGAGACAATATGATCATATGGTCATGTCGGGGTGCATGGTTGAGCCAGGAAGTGATGCGGGTGTGGTGAATCTTTCCATAGCGGGAATCGACAAGCGACTTGCCATCGCCAACGACTGCAACAATCGTTTTTGTTACCTCGATCCATACCATGGGGCGCAGATAGCGTTCGCCGAATGCTCGCGGAACTTGGCTTGTTCCGGGGCAAAGGCTCTGGCGGTGACTGACAACCTGAACTTCGGAAATCCGAACAAGCCCGATGCGTATTATTTGCTCAAGGAGTGCGCTAGGGGATTGGCTGATGCCTGTGTCCACTTTGACGTTCCCGTGGTGGGTGGAAACGTTAGTCTCTACAATGAAAACAATGAAGGAGCGATTGATCCGACTCCCGTCGTTTCCATGATTGGTTTGATCGAAAAACCTAATATGGTTACCAGGAGTCGGATGCCCGAGCCGGGGATGGAGATAATTTTGTTGGGAGGGTTGCCCCATGAACTGGGAGCGAGTTATCATTTGCAGGTCGAATATGGATTAAAGGATGGAAAAGTACCAGAAATCGACCTTGATGCAGAAGTCAGGCTTCAAAGTTTTCTTCTTTCGGAAATTTCGGCGGGTCGGATTTCAGCAGCTCATGATCTTGCTGAAGGTGGTTTGCTGGTTGCCTTGGTTGAAATGCTTTTTGGTGAACCATTGCTCGGAGCAGACTTGAACTTTTCAAATCTTGGTTCTACCATGCGACTGGATTGCCTGTTTTTTGGGGAAAGCCAGGGTCGAGTATTAGTGGCGGTTTCGACAACGGATCTGGAATCTTTGCTGATTCAAGCACGGGAAAAAGAAGTACCTGCTCAAAGAATCGGAAACAGTACGAACTCCTCCAATCTCAAAGTGCGGGTAGAATCCAAGGAAATATTCAATGCAGACGTTTCGGAATTGCAGAGGAGTTGGGAAGATGCAATTCCTTCGCGTATGAAAGATAACTAGCATTTGTTATGAGCGATGAAATAGGACATCACTGCGGTATTGCACTTATACGTCTGAAGAAGTCCTTGGCTTATTATGCTGAGAAGTATGAAACTTCGCTTTGGGGATTCAACCAGCTTTTCCTTCTTATGGAAAAGCAACATAATCGCGGTCAGGATGGAGCTGGAATCGGTTCGATGAAGTTAGGTATGCCACCTGGCGAGGCCTTCATGTTTCGCGAAAGGAGTACTAGCAGCAAAGCTTTGACCAAAATATTCGGTAGTCAGCACAAGCAACTGGACAAACTTTTTGAGGATGGCAAAGCCTACCCTGAATTTCCTGAAACCATCAAGGAACATTTTGATTATGGCGGCGAGTTGCTTCTTGGTCACTTGCGTTATGGGACTTCCGGTGCTTACGGAGCAACCACTTGTCATCCCTATTTCAGAAAGAGCAATTGGCCAGGCAAAAATCTCATGGTTGCGGGAAATTTCAATCTCACCAACGTTGAGCAATTAAACCAAAAACTGGTTGAGCGTGGACAACACCCGGTTTTCGATACTGATACGCAGGCAATTTTGGAAGAAACCGGATATCATCTCGACGCAGCCAACGACAGACTTTCCTCTCTTGCCAATGACGAGGGGGTGGAGGGTGAGATGCTGGCGAAATGGATCGGAGAACGCATGGACCTCGCCGAGATTTTTTCGGACGCGGCAGCTCATTGGGATGGTGGCTATGCTCTTGCGGGAATCATTGGAAATGGAGATTCATTCGCAATGCGTGATCCGCTAGGCATCAGGCCCAGTTATTATTTTGAAGATAGCGAAGTGGTGGCCGTGGCATCCGAGAGAGCTCCGCTGATGACGGTTTTTGGGAAGGAAATGAATGAAATATCTGAAATTAAACCCGGTACCATTGTCGTAATTCGGGCAAGTGGAGAAGTGCAGGTCAAAAGATTTGCCGATGATCCCGCCCGTCGGACGGGATGTTCGTTTGAACGAATTTATTTTTCACGTGGGAATGATCCTGACATTTACTCCGAACGCAAAAATTTAGGAGCCTTGCTTGTTCCACAGGTATTGAAGTCAGTGGGTAATGACTTCAAGAAAAGTGTCTTTAGTTACGTCCCCAACACTGCGGAGAGCGCTTATTATGGTTTTATGGAGCAACTACGGATGGTGCGGAGGGCAGAAGTCAAACAAAGTCTCATAAATGCTCGAAAGAAGAATCAGATGACGGATGATCTGATTAATGAACTGGTTATGGATAATTGGCCGATCGGAGAGAAAATAGCGAACAAAGACATCAAGCTTCGCACATTCATCAGTCAGGAATCGGGTCGGGCACAATTGGTTTCTCATGTTTACGACATCACTTACGGGGTGGTTCGAGAGCAAGAAGATGCGCTAGTTTGTATTGATGACTCCATTGTTCGGGGAACCACCCTCAAGAAAAGCATTCTTAAGATTCTTGGTCGTTCGAAACCAAGAAAGTTAGTGATCGCTTCGACTGCTCCTCAGATTCGATATCCTGATTGCTACGGAATAGATATGTCCGAATTGGGTAAGTTTATAGCTTTTCAAGCTGCAGTTGCTTTGATAAAAGAGCGTGGATACGAGGGTTTGCTTTCCGAGGTAGCCAAGAAATGCAAAGAATCCTTGAGGGAGACCAAGCCCGTTTTCACAAATCACGTCAAGCGGGTGTATGAAAATTTCAAGGCATCCGAAATTTCCAGAAAAGTTGCCGAATTAGTGAGTCCACCATGTCTGCGACAAGAAACCGAGGTTGAAATAATATACCAAAGTATTGAGAATCTGCACGAGGCTCTGCCTGATCATCCTGGTGACTGGTACTTTACCGGTGATTATCCTACACCCGGTGGTTACCGTGTCGTTCACAAGGCCTTTTTGAATTATTACGAAAAGAAGGAGGGGCGTAGCTACTGAACTTGAAAAATTCGGTTTTGATTTTTTTGATGTTTCGAAACTGGTTTCCGTTTCCATGTCGTTTCACTCTGATGAAAGGTCATCGTATGTTTGGCTGAATGAAAATTACTTTTTTGGTACTGAAAATTTGAGAAAATCCCTTTGACATTTTTCGTTAACGACGAGTTATATTTGACTGTGAATGGACACTAATTATCAAACTCTCGTGCTCAATCGCCTTTGGCAAGCTGTCAATGTCGTCGGAGTGGAGAGAGCGTTCAGTCTGTTGGCTCTTGATCACGCCCAAGTAATTTATGCAGAGGATGGAAGCTTTCGGGTTTTCGACGGATCAAATTGGTTTGATTTCTGCAAAGACCTTGAAATCGAACCAGGTTCCCGCATTGTTCACACAGTTAAGCAACAAGTGATTGTTCCCACAGTTCTGCTTTTACGTTCCTATGATCGAACTTTGATGCAGGAGATGAAGTTCAACCGACAGAACTTGCTTGAGCGTGACGACTACCGATGCCAATATTGCGGAAAGAACTTACCGTCCAAGGAATTGAACATGGATCATGTTGTTCCAAGGGACAGAGGAGGTGGAACTTGTTGGGAGAATGTGGTGATTTCATGCATTCGCTGTAACAGCAAAAAAAGCAATCGTTCTCCAAAGGAAGCCGGCATGCGTTTGCTCAAGGAACCAAAGCGTCCTTCCAGAAGACCCTTCATGTCTTCTCTTTACGGCAAGCCGATGGAGAATACCTGGGCTCATTTCCTGCAGAGAAAAGATTGAGTCAAAACTTTCCTGACTCGCCTTAGGCGCGATTCCAGCTAAATCTTTTCTTGTGCATCAGCAGAATCTAACTACATCCCCGGAAAAGCGAGTCGTAGACGTTTTGTATCGAATCAGTGCTCTTGCTGGCAAAGAAAGAAATCCACTGATTGCACTGGAAGGAATCTTGGACGAAGTTATGAACGCCTTCGGAGCAAGTTCGGCTTCCATATGCTTACTGAATGCGGACTCGGATAAGCTTCTCATCGAAGTCGAACGGGGATTGTCCAAATCAAGCAAAGGTTTTGAATTGCCTATGGGAATTGGGATTACCGGATGGGTTGCCATGCATGGAGAACCATTTCTTTGCCCGGACGTCGATTTGGAAGATAGGTACTACCGCTTGGATGACCGAATTAATTCAGAAATGGCTGCGCCGTTGACGGAAGGAGGGCGAACGGTTGGTGCTCTCAACGTGGATTCGATGGAGAAGTTTGCTTTTGATGAAAATGATTTGCGTTTGCTTTCACTAATGGCCAACGAAGCCAGTCGAGTTTTGGAAAATATGTGGATGGTTCAGCAACTAAGAAGGAAAGCGGAACAATTGCAGACCTTGGTGTTAGTTGGGCAGGATATGGCGGGTACGCGAAAAGTGGAGGAAGTATTGGAATCGATTACCAGAGAAGCCTTGCTTTTGTTGGATTGTCGATTGTCCGCATTCTTCATTTACGACCCCAAAAAGGATCTGCTCAAACTCAATTCTCTGCAGAATGAAGATGGATCCATCGAATATCATGAGACTCTCAAGCCTTCCGACAGTATTTTGGGAACTGCCCTACGAGGGCATAGACAGGTACAGACCCGGGATCTTCTTCGTACGGAAGAGCACCACTTCGTTTCCTTAATTCGAGAACGCAATCTTCATTCGATGTTGGTTACTCCCGTGGTTTATGAGGATGCGCCCATTGGTCTGCTGACCCTGTACGTTGATCGAAGCCATCGTTTTAATGACGACGAAAGGTTGATTGCGAGAGCTTTGTCTGATTTGGGAGCGATTGCGATTCAGAATGCGCACCTCTACGCCAGGGTTTTTTCTACCGAAGAAAGTCTCAGAAAAAGTGAAAGATTAACGACGCTGGGTACTTTGGCGGCAGAGATTGCGCATGAAATCAGAAATCCATTGATGGTTGTTCGTTTGCTTTTTGATTCACTTGAACTCGATGATCCGTCCGATGTAAATAAAATGAAGGATCTTTCAATCATTCGTGAAAAGCTTAATCACTTGGATCAAATTGCCGGACGTATTCTTGACTTTGGAAAAAGTCGCGAGTCGTTCAGAAGGAGATTCTTTCTTCGTGAAGTTTTAAAGGAAGCTGCCTTGTTGGTAAGACTTAAACTTGAGCAATCCCAAGTGAGTCTGACCATGAATGAAGTTCCTTCTGATCTAATGGTATTCGTGGACAAGGGTCAGATTCAGCAGGCTCTTCTCAATCTCATACTTAATGCTTTGGGAGCGATGCCAGATGGTGGTCATCTGACGATTGAAACCTTATTGTCTTCCAAGAGAAGAGTATCCGTATTGGTCAAGGATACTGGCAAGGGGATTCCGGAAGAATATAGGGATCGCATTTTTGATTCTTTTCTAACTGCAAGAGATGGTGGAACGGGTCTGGGTTTGACGATTTCAAAAAGAATGTTGAGAGCTCATGATGGGGATTTGGAACTACTAGAATCAGGATCGGATGGGACTGTCTTTCGGTTGACTCTACCAGTTTCAAGGTAGGTAAGCTCAAACTTCGTGATAAAATTTACCCTCATTCAGAGCGGTGCTCAGGTGTTCCCTTAATTCAATGAAATGATTCGGAGTAAAGGATTTCTTGGTGTTGTCGGGCTCGATGTTAAATATGTCGGTTGCAACGCCCTGTTCAGTTGCAATGCGGGCAAACTGAATGCTAAATCCACAATTTGAAATGGTTTGGGAAATCAGATGGAGCAATCCAATCCGATCCGCCGCTCGGACCTCGACGATCGTTCGAGCTAGTGAAACGTCACGGTATACGTCAACCCGAGGTGGAATCTTTTCCCCAAGTTTGTCTTCGTTGGAAAAAAGGCGATTTCGATCCGTTTTCTTTCTTTTTTCTGAAATAAGAGCCTCAGGAGCGCTTTCTCCAAGCAGAAAGGAGTTGATAGAAGATTCACACAGTTCTCGGGTTTTTGTGTTGTCTACAACTCCACCTTTTCCACTTTCGACATAGAAAACGTCAATAGCCAGTCCATCCTTTCGAGTAACCGCTCTAGCGCCTAAAATATTGAGCTCTGCTATCGAAAATGCGCCAGTTATCTTCTCAAACAAACTGCCTCGATCACGGGTCACAATATCTACAACGGTGAGTGATCTCCGAAGGTCATTTCTCCAATTGATGATGGGATTGGGAGATTCGCGACCGTTCTTGTCAAATCGATGGACCATATCAATGTGAAGTGCAATCTCCTCTTTTCCAGTGTGAGAAAAATACCTTGTGGGAACTTGTTCAAGGTGATGAAGAATCTCATCTTTTCTAATACCTTCCACCCTCAAGTCCTTGTAAGCATTTTTCAAGGTATTCGGATCCTTGAGAGAACGTTTTCCCTCTAGAACCGACAAGGTGTTGTTGTAGAGTTGAGTGTGCAATTCCTCCTTATGTGAATTCCAAAGATCCGGCGCGGTGGCGTTTGCATCGCAATAAGTGTGCACATACAGGAAGCGAAGTCTTTGCTCACCCTGTATAAATGCGGCGTAAGCATCAATGACTTCAGGATCATCAAGGTCGAATTTATTGGCATATCGGACCATTTCCAAATGATTACGGACTACAAAGAGTATGCGATCGCGCATTTCTTCAGATATTCCCAATCGATCAATCATATTCTTGCCTATCTCAACCCCCCGTTCGCAATGACCTTTGGGACCTTGATCTTTACCAAGATCATGAAGGAAGAGAATAAGATAGAGAAGACCAGGGACGTCGTTTTTACGCAACGCTTCCAAGTAATGTTGAGAATGTTTTTCTTTTCCTTGGAAAATCTCATCCAAAATGTTGATGCACTTTAGGACATGGATGTCGGCTGTGAAACGATGATAAATGTCGTGTTGTACTTTGCAGGATAAACGTCCGAATTCAGGAACAAATCGAGCCAATATTCCAAGTTCGTGCATCTCAGATAAAGTCGGGCTGACGTTTCCGATCTCCTGCATGATGGATCTAAAAGTTACGTTCGCAGATGGTGAGTTGATTAGATTTGAATCAACTAAATTCAGGCGGTTGCGAACAAGGGAACGTAAGTCAGGTGAAAGTTTGGCGGATAATCTTTGGGAATGACGAAACAAGCGAATAAGTCTCTCAGGATCTTCATCGAAGATAGACGAATGATTGTAAGTGATTTCATCACCACGAATGTCGAATCCATCGATCTCCTGAACCGGAGGAGCACGATATGCCTGTATAACTTTTCTGAAGCTTAGGGGAGAAGTCGAACCACTGTTGGATTTGACGAGCCTTTGTTCAATAATGCCGGACAGTTGAGCAATTGTTCGGGCCTTGAAATAATAATCTTGCATGAACAGCTCCACTCGCCGGAAAATATCTTTTTCTCTATAGCCTAAGCCCAAAGCAACTTCCGGTTGTTTTTCGAGATGAAGAAGATCCACAGGCCGTTTGCTGCGAAAATGAAGTTCGTTTCTCACCCTGAGTAAAAAAGAGTAGGCCTCCTGAAACGACTTCAATTCCTGGCTATTGAGGTATTTTCTCTTTTCAAGTTCAAACAAGTCATCGTTTTCGAATTTGATCTTGGCCATCCATAGAATACCTTGGTAATCACGTAACCCTCCCACCCCATTCTTAACGTCGGGGGCTTGAAGAAAAACCGTATTCCCTTTTTCGAATCTTCTTTTCTCCTGGTGATCAAGAAGATCAACAAGATATTGGGAGGGGTTAGTTTTTCGACAGTATCTCTTGAAGCGAGCCGTAAATTTCTCGGCAACTTTGCGATTACCGCATATGAAACGAGCGTCAAGCATGGAGTTTTTGTTTCGAATATCCTTTTGTGACTCTGTAAGAGCTTCCTTGAATTCTCGTGAAGCATGACCCACTTTCAATCCCGTATCCCAAAGCGGGTAGAGAATTTCCCGGATCATGGTTTCCTTGAGCAAATCGAGTGATTTCCCCATCGAGGACTGAGGGTATAGAAACATGATGTCGATGTCACTGTGTGGACTCAATTCACCCCGGCCGTAACCTCCCGTGGCCAAAACACACATTGGTTTTGTTCGAATAAGTGACTGGGAAGCAATTTCAACGGCGTATGAAAAGAGATTTTGAACCAAAACGTCTACGATTACCGCTCGGGCTCTTGTGAGCCGAAATCCGGAATCACCTTTCTGATGGTAACGAAAAAGCATTTCTTTTTCTAAACGCATAAACTCTTTGAGTTTTGCAATTCGATGGCTGTCGGGTTGGGTGGCATTGAACTTAAGCCTAATCTCGGCATGTTGCCTTATTCGTCTAAATAGCGGATCGTCCTCCATATTTCTCGCTTGCTTTACATACAATATTCACAGATCAGAGGGGGAGCGAGAAAAATTAACTTCTCTTTGAAATTGCCCTCATTGATAAAGGGCACTAATTACGGATTACATGCATAGGGTTATGTCCTCACGCTTGTTGAGTAAAATTTTCACATCCCTTTTCTTTTCGTGCTCCACCATCTTTTCGGAGCCTTTTCTTGCTCCCATTAATCCCTTTCTACGTCACGAAATTCGTCTTCTTGGGGATTCGGTCGGTTTGGCGGGCATTCAAAATTGTTGGCCGTTGGATTTAGGTGCTCTTTCGAATGCCTTATTTGATCAACCCCCAAAAGACATCTCGGCTTGGTTGTTGGAATCAGTTATCGAAAGAGAATCTGATCGCGGATGGTCACCTATTTTCGCATCCATTGGATTAGCGGACGATCGTGTAATTGCTAGAGGGTTTGGACCGGAACCTCGGGCAAAGAAAGCAACCAACGTCACCATTTCATGGATGAATGATCAATTTGTCGGCAAACTCTCAATGAATGCACTTTACGGAGTTAAAGAAGACTGGAAGGGAAGAAAAGAGGATGGATTTGCCTTGGATGGATCCTATCTTGCCACTCGTCTAGGCAACTGGTCAGCCAGTCTTGGAAAACAAGAACGTTGGTGGGGTCCTGGATGGGACGGAAGCTTGATCTTATCCACAAATGCTCGACCGATACCGAGTATTTCAATCGATCGAAGGGAAGCCAAGCCCTTTAAGTCCAGATGGTTGTCTTGGTTAGGACCATGGAGATTTCATTCATTCATAGGTAGGATGGAAGAAGAAAGAACCATACCCAATCCATTTCTATGGGGAATGCGGGGAGAAATAAATCCAACCAACTTTCGCGGTTTGAACATTGGTTTTTTCAGGACTTTTCAGTTGGGAGGGAAAGGAAGACCAAATGATTTCAATACTTGGGTTGATGCCTTTTTAAGTCAGGATAACTATGGAGGAAATACTGGGAAAAATGATCGATCGTTAGAACCTGGCAATCAACTTGCAGGAATGGATTTCAGGTGGCGAATGTTCGATTCTCCAATTGCACTTTATGGGCAATTGGCTGGCGAGGACGAAGACAATTTTCTTCCCAATTGTCTGATGTTTCTTTATGGGTTTGAGATGTGGGGCTATTTGGAAAATGAAACTTTTCGTTTTTTTGCAGAATATGCAGACACTACTTCGTATTGGTGGACGGGCGACCCTCGCGACAGAAACATCAGCTATGGACATCATATTTACAAAGATGGATACCGTTATCACGGTCGTCCAATCGGACATTGGGCGGATCAAGATTCAAGGATTTTAAGTGTGGGAGCTTTTCTTAATCAGAAGGACGGAGTTGGATGGGGGGTTACTTTGAGAGAGGGAAGCCTAAATGAAGATGGTTTTGGATCAAGCAGCGTCTCAAATCAATTTTCCACCCAATTTATCTCTGTAGATCTTATAAATGCCCGAAACTACCAGAATCGTGAATTGTCCGTTTACACAAAAGTTGGCGTGGAGTCGCGTAAATCTGAGGAAACGGAAGACCAAGAAGGGATTAGTGCATTCTTGACTTTGCGTCGTATTTTTTGACCTTTTTTCAATGTTCCTACAATAAATGAAATTTTTTATAGCTCTTTTTCTTATAAAAATAATACCGTTTTACCTTCTGGCACAATTAGATCCGGCAGCTATTTCGACTCTTTCCAAATTGTCTCCTGATCAGCGCAGACAGCTTGTCGGGCAACTTAATCCAAGTAGTTCAGGATCGATTCAAAAACCTCCCACCGCAAACATGCCTAATAGGAATGTTGGTGTCAAAGCCCCGGAGGTTGAATCTTTTCGAAGCAGATCTGAGTTTTTAGAGGATTTGAATGCAATGGAAAGGGTGATTTCCAACGATATCAATCAACTCCAAGCCCAAGTGGGAGCTGAAAATTCTTCAGAAGACAACGAACTTCTTGAGGCGCTGGAAGAAAGTAAAGCCCTGCTTCGAAAAATAAAAGAATTACAGCGGAGGGAAATTGAAAAGAGGGCAGAGGAGTTTGGGAAATCAGAAACAGACGCCATCAAGCCATTTGGCTATGATCTCTTTTCTTCTGATCCAAGTACTTTTGCTCCCGGTAATGAAGTGCCCATACCATCTGATTATCGGATCGGACCGGGCGATCTTATAGAGATTCAATTATTTGGTCAGCGTAATGAATCTTACAGCTTGGGTATTTCTCGGGAAGGTATGATCCGTTTTCCTGGCATTGGTCCAATTCATGCATTTGAAAAGGGAACAAGTTTCCTAGAACTCAAGAACCATCTTAAGGAAAAAATTCAAGAACAGCTCGGAGATGGCGTGCAAAGTGCCATCACATTGGGTGCCTTTCGCAGTATTCGCATTTTTTTACTTGGGGAAGTTCGAAAGCAGGGTGCTTACACGGTAAGTGCTCTGTCCACCACCATAAATGCGTTGCTTAGTTGCGGAGGGATTAAGCAAACCGGGAGTTTGCGTAACATTCAATTGAAGAGATCCGGCAAGATTATTTCCACTTTGGATTTATATGATCTACTTCTTCGTGGGGATACCAGTGCAGACCAAGCACTGGAACCTGGGGATGTGATCTTTGTCCCAGTTGTCGAGAAGCAAATTTCTATCAGCGGTGCTGTTCGGCGACCCGCAAAGTTTGAAATTATTGGAGGCGAAACCCTTCAGGATGCCTTGGCATTGGCCGGGGGGGTGGAAGGTCGTGCCTTTCTTTCAAATATTCGACTTGAGAGATTAGGGGAAAGCTTTCGTCCTATAGTCAAAAACCTACGTATACCAGAGGATTTTGCTTATGAGCTGGTTTCAGGAGATATTATATCTTTGGGTTCGGTAACTTCTGCAATCACCAACTCGGTTTCTATGCTTGGAAATGTGGAACGTCCGGGTGAGTATGAATGGAGGAATGGCTTAATGTTAAGCGACTTGATTCAGAGTAGCATGGATTTATTGCCAAGGACAGACATGAAATATGGTCTTATTCGCAGAAAGTTAGATAATGGAACGGTTAAAGTTCTCTCCTTTATTCCGATGGAATTATTTAAAAAAGGTGCGATCGAGCCTATTCCTTTAGCAAAAAAGGATGCGGTATATTTCTTTTCCAACAAACAACCCCGTACAAGTTTGATTAATGGAATCTTGGATGACTTGCGTAGACAAAGCAGCACTGGTAATCGTGCTCCCATTATAAATGTCAGTGGGTTAGTACGATTTCCAGGAGCATATCCAATGGTTGATGGAATGAACCTTGCCCAACTTCTTGATGCGTCGGGTGGACTGCTCGATGCTGCTTACACCTTTTCGGCTGAGGTTACCAGATTGAGTATTGATGAAATAGAGAGGGCAACCGTGGAACACTTGAGCATCACAAATTTGAGTGATGAAAACTTCACAAGATCATTCAAATTAAAACCGTATGATCGTCTGCACATCAAAAGAGTTCCCTATTGGTCTGAAAACTTAACTGTTGAACTATCTGGGGAATTCGTCTTTCCGGGAACTTACCAAATTCTTAGAGGTGAAACTCTTGCAAATGTCATTAAAAGAGCAGGCGGGTTGACGGATTTGGCGTTTCCAGAAGGTGCAATGTTTACTAGGAAGCACATAAAGAAAAGGGAAGCACAGCAGAAAGAGCAATTTATCAGTCGTCTTGAAAATCTCATTACTTATGAAAATTTAGAAAAGTCCGATTCGAATAAAGTTAATGTAGAGCAATCTCGTGTTCTACTGAGCCGATTGCGTTCCACCCCTTCTATGGGTAGGTTAGTCATCGACTTAGATTCACAAATAAAAAACTCCTCAGAGACAAAGATAATTTTGCTTGATGGAGATGTTTTGTATGTACCGGAAATTCCTCAAGAAGTCACCGTCAGTGGTGAGGTTCAATTTCCCACCAGTCATCTTGCTGATTCGACTCTCAAAATTGAAGACTACATTGAACGCTCAGGTGGGTTCACTGAAAGATCGAATGATTTAGAAATAGTGATTGTAAAATCAAATGGGATGGTGTTGAGAAATATAGATCGCAACAAATGGTTTACAAGCACCAAGTCTAGAGAGCATGTTTCTGCGGGAGACATGATTGTGGTTCCAGTCAAAATTGAATTGCCGAGCAGATGGTTGCAGAACTTGAGCACGAGTACGCAAATTATGTATCAATTGGCGATAGCCACTGCCGCCGTTAATTCATTTTAACCGTTTTTCCAATACTTTCATTAATTGGGGACCTGAATCATAAGGAAAGTTCAGAAATTACAGCTGAATTTTTTTAAGTCTGTTCAAGTCAGTTTGTTCAAAAAAACTTGAACTATTTTGGTCTTTTTTCTAAGTAATGTAGGTCATGAATGCATTTTCGGTCACAAATCAATCACCTTCAAAAGCCTTGGACGATTGGGAAAATGCAGTGATTGATCTTTTTCTCAATGCGGCAAATTCTTTTGGACTACCCAAATCCTATGGACAAATTTATGGGCTTCTTTTTTGCAGGGATCAGCCGCTGGCGATGGATGAGATCATGGAACTCCTAAAAATAAGCAAGGGATCCGCTAGTCAAGGCTTACGTGCCTTACGCCAATTGGGTGCAGTTTCTTCCGTTTTTGCTCCAGGTGATCGGAGAGAAAGGTATATTGCTGAGTGTCGTTTAAGAAAATTGGTTGGGGGTTTCCTTCGCGAGCAAGCCGATCCTCATCTTGAAAAAGGCACAGCCCGCCTAAATCAAATCGAGAAATTAGTAAATAATTTACAAGATGAGGGTTCTCGCAAACGCGGTGTTAGAAGGCATGAAATTTTATCGGGTTGGCACCGGCAAATGAGCCGACTGCTCCCGTGGGTAAAAATGATTGTTGGAAAGAGCGATCGTCTGCCCCAAAAAAATTCTGAATAAACAAAGAGGAAAGTATTTACACCTATTGGCTTTGCTTTTCGCAAACGGCCAAGGGCGGTAGCCTATTTTATAAAAATTCTATGAGCGAAGAACCTAAAGCATCCACCAAATACCTAATGGTTCAATCCACTCCGTCAACCGACGAAGATGAAATTGACCTTCTCGAACTAATCCGCACCCTCCTACACGCCTGGAAAACCATCTTGTGCATTACTGTTGTTTCAGAGGGTCTGGCCGTTACTTATGCCTATTACGCTGAAGAGGTCTTCAAAGCAGAAACTCTATTGGCACCTGCTCAGGATGAGAAATCAGGCGCTTCATCTTCCATCAATCAGTTAGGAGGATTGGCCGCGATGGCGGGCATTTCCATCCCCAACGATTCAAACATCAAACAAGTGCTAGCTACCTTACAGTCTAGAAAATTCCTTCGTGCATTCATTCAGCAAAAGAAACTCATGCCACTTTTATTTGGGGAAATTTGGGATCGAGAAACTCAAACTTGGTTGGTATCGTCTTTGGATGAGGAACCCACCTTGCAAAAAGCAATTAAAGTATTCAAAGGTTGTCTTTCAGTGGAAGAGGGTAAGATGACGGGTCTGATCACACTTTCCATTTCATGGAAAGATCCAGAAGTTGCAGCGCAATGGGTCAATGATCTAGTGAAGCAGTTGAATGAGCAACTCCGCGAGCAGGCAATTGCCGATTCCCAAAAGAGAGTTGGGTATCTTGAGCAGGAATTGGCCAAGACGACTTTGCAGGATATGCGTGCTGTGCTTTATAACTTACTCGAGTCGGAGAAACAAAACGCCATGCTTGCCAATGTAAATGAAGACTTTGCATTGGAAGTAATTGATCCCGCGGTTGCCCCCGAGACCTACGAAAAACCAAAGCGGAAATTAATTTTTGCGCTTGGCGGAGCATGTGGAGGATTCTTCGGTATCTTTGCCGTCTTTTTTGCACAGTTCCTCAAAAAGTTAAGAACATCAAACTCAAAAATAAATTCCAGTTCATGAGCAAGAAATTTTCTAATATTTCAGTCGTTGGACTTGGATACGTAGGTCTTCCCCTATCTCTGCAGTTCGCCCGTTCTGGGTTGTCGGTTCTTGGGTTTGATATCGATCAGGAAAAGGTCGATTCGATCAACGATGGAAAAACCTACCTCAAACATTTTTCCTCTGAGAGCATTGCCGAGCAGGTGCATGCCAATCGCCTTGAAGCAACCACCGATCCTTCTCGATTGTCTGAAGTGGAAGCGATTCTGATATGCGTGCCCACTCCCTTGGATGATCATCGCGAACCCGATCTCTCTTTCGTCTTGGATACGGCAAGAACAATTGCCTCACATCTCACAAATGGTGTGCTGGTCACTTTGGAGTCGACCACTTATCCAGGTACCACGGAGGACGAACTGCGCACTGTTTTAGAATTAGAATCAGGGATGAGAGCTGGAACCGACTTCCACTTGGCGTATTCTCCTGAAAGGGAAGATCCAGGTCGGGATGACGAGTCTGTCAAAACCATTCCAAAGGTAGTAGGCGGATATACTTGCAAATGTTCTGAATTAGCTAAATGTCTATACGAACAGGCATTGGACATGGTTCACTTGGTCTCCTCGTGTCGGACAGCAGAAGCAACCAAGCTACTCGAAAATATTTTTCGCAGTGTGAACATTGCTTTAGTGAATGAACTGAAAGTGGTTTATGAAGCCATGGGCATTGACATTCATGAGGTCATCGCTGCCGCTGCTACCAAGCCCTTTGGTTTTATGGCATTTCAACCAGGACCTGGTCTTGGCGGGCATTGCATCCCTATTGATCCTTTTTACTTAACATGGAAGGCCCGTGAGTTTGGAAAACATACCCGTTTCATTGAGCTCGCTGGTGAGATTAATACCGCAATGCCCGAATATGTGATTTCCAAAGTCGTAGATGCTCTTAACGACGAGGGCAAAGCCTTAAAGAGATCCAAGATTTTAATCTTAGGACTCGCTTACAAGGCCAATGTGGATGACTGCCGAGAATCTCCCAGTTTTGTATTAATGGAAAAACTGCAGACTAAAGGGGCATTAGTGGAATACAACGACCCATTGGTGCCCATTATGCCACCAACTCGAGAACATGCTCATTTTACCGGTAAACAATCAGTGGAAATTGAGGATGCTTACGACCTCATTTTGGTGTCCACCAATCATGCCGAATATAAATCCTTTGATTTTACCAGTTATTCCTGCCCACTCGTAGATTCACGGAACTGTATTACCAAAAAGCCCCAAAAGTATTACCAAGCATGAGTAAAAAGTTTCTCGTTACAGGTGCAGCCGGGTTTATTGCGTCCCATGTCAATAAGCAATTACTCGATCAAGGTAATTTTGTCGTAGGCGTCGATAACCTCAACGATTACTACGATATACGGCTCAAAAACTGGCGCCTCGATCAGCTAAAAGCTCACCCTAATGCAAAGAATTTTTCATTTTCTGATCTGGATATCGAAGATCAAGCCAACCTGGACGATTTTTTTAAGGTACAGGGCCCATTTGATGCCGTGCTTAACTTAGCTGCTCGAGCAGGTGTTCGCTACAGCATGGTAAATCCTCATGTTTACCTTTCCACTAATACCGAAGGTACGCTTAACTTGCTTGAGTGTATGTGCGCACATAGGTGCAAAAAACTTGTTCTTGCTTCCACATCTTCCCTCTATGCGGGACAAAAGATGCCCTTTAATGAAGATTTGGCTGTGAATGAGCCCCTTTCACCCTATGCCGCCTCGAAGAAAGCGGGTGAACTGATGGCTTACAGTTATCATAAACTCTATCAATTGGATATTTCCATTGCTCGCTATTTTACCGTATTTGGACCCGCAGGTCGTCCAGACATGAGTATATTCCGTTTCATTAAATGGATAGATGAAGGATTACCTATTGAAATGTTTGGAGACGGTTCTCAATCTCGTGATTTTACCTATGTGGATGACATTGCAAGGGGAACGATTGCCGCCATTAAAGATGTGGGATATGAGATCATAAATCTGGGCGGTGGAAAAAACCCTGTTTCCTTAAACAAAATTATTTCAAGGCTCGAAGGTTTGCTTGGCAAAAAAGCAAAGATTAATCACAAATCCTTCCATGACGCAGATTTGATGGAGACTTGGGCAGATATTTCCAAAGCTAAAAATTTATTGGGTTGGGAACCGCAGGTTTCTCTTGATGAAGGGCTTGAGAAATCAGTTCAATGGTACATCAACAACCAACATTGGCTCAAGGAGGTAAATGTCTGAGTGACACAATACAGATTGCCCTTGTAGGTTGCGGGTACTGGGGTAAAAACCTTTGTCGAAACTTTCATGCTTTGGGTGCTCTTAATTCTGTTGTCGATGCCACGGAGAACGGGCAGACCACTGCCCGATCCATTGCTCCTGACATCCAAGTCACGGATAGCCTGGATGAGGTGCTGAGGAATGATCAAATTCTAGGAATATCCTTGGCGACACCTGCCGAAACCCATGCCGATTTAGCTATCAAAGCAATGTATGCGGGCAAAGATGTCTTTGTCGAGAAACCAATGGCTTTGACGATAGAAGATGCGGAAAAGATGAAACATATTGCGGAAGAAACTGGTCGTATTTTGATGGTAGGACATTTACTGGAATACCATCCTGCGATTATCAAACTTCATGAATTGATCACCACAGGAGAGTTGGGCAAGATTCATTATATTTATTCTAACCGATTAAATTTCGGCAAAGTTCGGACGGAAGAAAATGCCCTTTGGAGTTTTGCACCCCATGATGTCGCAGTGATTCTTCGTTTGATGGGACAGGCACCGGTAGAGGTTTTCGCATGTGGTGGATCATACCTGACCAATGGAATTGCAGATACCACACTGTCCAACCTGAGGTTCGAAAACGAATCCCGTGCTCACATTTTTGTCAGCTGGTTGCACCCATTCAAAGAGCAACGACTAGTAGTCGTGGGAGATAAAAAGATGGCGATCTTCAATGATGTTGCTCCCTTTGGGGTAAAACTTCAACTATTCTCACAAAATGTCGAGTTCGATGGGCCAATGCCCATTCTCAAAAAAGAAGATGCTGAATTTGTTGAGCATGCAAACACCGAACCTCTTCGAGAAGAATGCAAGCATTTCCTAGAATGCATCCAATCCAGAAAACAACCCTTAACCAATGCCCAATCCGGTATTGATGTATTAAAAGTTTTGCATGCCTGCCAGCAGAGCATTGAGCAAAATGGAGAGCCAGTTCCAGTATGAGTGACTCCAATACGAAGATGATTCTCGCAACTCTAGATAAGTATCTGAGAAGCGAAATTGATTTAGTTGTTTATGGGAAATCTGCTCTTCACTTACTTTTTGAAGGAGATCGCAGGATTTCACTTACCAATGATGTTGATTTAATAGTTCCTGAGCTTCAAGTACAGGTTTTTGATAAAAGGATTGATTTTTGGGATGCACTTGAGAAGACAAATCAAGATCTTGAAAAATCTAGTCTTTATTTGACTCATATTTTTGATGAAAAGCAAATAATTCTTCATCCAAATTGGTATTCAAATAAGGTTAAAATTTACAAGGATGAACTGAATTACCTAAATATTTTTGTCCCTTCTCCTCTGGACTTGATTTTAACTAAAATGATGAGGGTTGATCCATTAGATCGATCCGACATTATTTTTATTTTCGAAAATGCAGAAATAAAATCCCAAGAACTTAGAAGTTATTGCATTGAAGCATTGTGCCCAGACCAAGCAGAAATAAGAGATGCTTTCGAAAATAATAAAGTATGGTTAAGGAAACAAGGTATGATATGAAAACTCTTAATGAAATGCTTGGAATGACATATCATATGTCACCTTTGCGTATGAAAATGCTTCGCTTAGGGTTGCATGATCCCAAGCAATGGCAGACCCTTGCAGTTCAAAGAGGCTGTGACCACTATCCTGCAGTAACCGATCCAGTAGGAGATCCTGGGTCTAGTATCCTTTCCAATGAAGAGTTAGCGCTCTCATTACTGTTAGGAGAACTCCCATATGACCCACAAGCTATTCGGGTTTCTGCCCAATTGCTTTCTGGAGATGTAAAAATCATCAAAATTCTTCGGATTGCTGAGTTAGAAAGGCTTAAACCATTATTGCACCGTTTAGCCAAAGATATTCTAAGTTTCGGGCTCGAACATAAAAACTGGAAAGAAATTTTAGATGCAACCTTTGGGAAAGATTTTCCCGAAGGCGTTCTTCCCCATCCAACTAGATATGTTTTGGATCAGGGAAACTACGTACCTGAAAACCAACGCTATAGCATTCTTACTCCTAAAAGAATGTCATTGCGAGAAGTGTGAAGGCTTACCAATCTTTTGCTTTCATTCATTTTTCAGCACTGAACAATCTTGTCTAATTCATTAAAAATTCATCCATCCGCAGTAGTGGATGAGGGTGCAGTCATTGGGGAAGACACGGCAATCTGGCATTTTTCGCATGTTTGTGCGGGTGCGGTAATTGGAAACAAATGTTCGCTCGGTCAAAATGTATTGGTTGCGGATAACGCCTCGCTTGGACACAATGTGAAGGTTCAAAACAATGTGGCGATTTACGGTGGTATAACAGTTGAAGATGATGTTTTTCTGGGGCCTTCCTGCGTACTCACAAATGTGACCAATCCAAGATCACAAGTCAGTCGAAAATCTCTTTACGAAAAAACTTTGATCAAGAGAGGAGCAACGATAGGGGCCAATGCCACCGTAGTCTGTGGAATTACTCTCGGTCGTTACTGCTTTGTCGGTGCGGGTGCCGTTGTCACCAAAGATATTCCAGATTACGGGTTGGTCTTGGGCAACCCCGGCAAATTGTCTGGTTACATGAGTCGCCATGGGCACAAGCTTACTTTTAACGAGTCGGAAAGGGCAACATGTCCTGAATCTCACTTTGTCTACGAAAAAGTTGAGGATCAGGTTCGCTGCTTAGATTTGAATGAAGATGAACCTTTGCCATCTGAGCTTTCGTCAGGATCACAGGATTACGATTCTTTTCAAAGCTAAGTGACTCACCAAAATAAAGACAAAAAAAACAAGAAGCATTCTTCTTTAAAAGATGAGTTTGTTTTTCGAGATGATCTTCAAAATTATGATTAAATGCACTATATCCTAGAATCTCCTAAAAATGCTTTTCTCTTACTTGTAAGGATTGAGTCCTTGAAAGAAGGAAAAGTTGTCTCGACAAACCTTTCTGAACTACCTCAAAAGTAACTATTTTAGTCTATTAAAACTGACATGCCTTTAGCCCTCATTACTGGAATTACCGGGCAAGACGGTTCTTATCTTACGGAATTACTTTTGGAAAAAGGATACTATGTTCATGGTCTTGTTCGCCGATCCAGCTCCATGAACCGATGGCGGATCGACCACTTGGTCCAAGATGAAAACATTTATGGGAAGTCGCTGTTTTTACATTATGCTGATTTGTCCGATGATGCTTCCCTCCGCCGAATTTTCTCCAAAGTAAATCCGGATGAGGTCTATCACTTGGCTGGTCAAAGCCATGTGGCTTTGAGCTTTGAGATACCTGAGCTTACTACCCATGAAATCGCCAATGCGACCCTCAAACTTTTGGAGATTTGCCGGGATCAGGCAAAACCGCCCAAAATATATCTTGCTGGTTCCTCAGAAATCTTTGGTCATGCACAAGAAACCATTCAGACTGAAGAGACTCAGTCTAACCCAACCTCTCCCTATGGCGTCTGCAAAGCATTCTGTGTGGAAATGGGTAAGGTCTACCGATCTGGATATGGCATGCATGTATCCAATGGTATACTATACAACCACGAATCTCCCCGTCGCGGAGAAAATTTTGTAACCCAAAAAATTGTTCGTGGAGCGGCATCCATCGCCCAAGAGAATACTGAATTTTTAGAACTTGGTAACTTGGATATAGAAAGAGACTGGGGATATGCACCAGATTATGTTTTTGGGATGTGGATGATGCTCCAGCAGGAAAAAGGGTCTGATTATATTCTAGCGACCGGGAAAACTCATAAGCTTTCCGATTTCCTCCAACTTTCTTTCGAATATTTTGGGCTCGATCATCAAAAACATATTCGTATCAACCCGAAGTTTGTTCGTCCGAATGAACCCATTCATCTCTGTGGAGATTCATCAAAAGCCCAAAACATACTTGGATGGAAGCCCAGTGTTTGCTTTGAAAGAATGGTTGAAGAAATGTGCAGAGCCGCTGAAAAGAGCAATCAGCTTTGAAAATCTTAAATTTAAATTAGCATGTATATATAGTTTGACCTGTTCGAAACACTGCCTGGAACTAATGTACAAAAAAACATTTCAAGAAATGAGTTCATTGTATTCAAAGAATTAACACAGCGAGACGCTGAACTGGGAGATCACCTTAGAATTTGTAAACCTCTTTACGAATCACTGGTTGCCAAAAAAATCCATAACCGGATAAAAATAGCTAAGAAGTTGAAAATAAAAATTCTATATCCAAGGAAAGTGGCGAAGAGCAGTTGAACCTTATCAAAAAGATTCATTCCAAAGAAAATCTTTCAGATATTATATGGATTAGCTTAGTTATTCAGAAATAAAAGTCATGCAATTCATTGATCTAAAAACTCGTCACCAACTAATCGGAGATAAGATCAATGCTGGTATCCAAAAAGTGATGGAACATAGCCAATTTATATTGGGTCCTGAAGTTCGCGAAGTGGAGGAAAAACTTGCCCAATATACCGGTTCCAGACACTGCATTACCGTATCCAGCGGTACAGACTCCTTGCTTATTGCACTAATGGCATTGAGGGTAGGTGTAGGGGATGAGGTCATCACTGTTCCATACACATGGATATCCTCTGCAGAAGTCATTGCACTCCTTGGAGCCAAGCCCGTATTTGTAGATATTCGTTCGGATACATGGAACATGGATGAGACTCTATTGGAGGCTGCCATAACCGAAAAAACCAAAGCAATCATGCCAGTATCAATCTACGGACAATGCTCGGATATGGATGCTATAAATGCGATTGCACAAAAGTACGACTTGCCTGTTATTGAAGATGCCGCACAAAGCTTTGGTGCAACTTATAAAGGTAAAAAATCCTGTAATTTATCAACCATAGGCAGTACCTCATTTTTCCCTTCAAAACCACTCGGCTGTTATGGTGACGGGGGTGCCTTATTTACCAACGATGATGAACTGGCCGAAAAGTTCCGTTGGATTCGCGTACACGGACAGGAACGAAAACATCATCATCCAATATCAGGTATTAATGGACGTTTTGATACCATACAGGCAGCGATCCTGTTAGAAATTTTGGAAGTGTTTCCTGTTGAAGTGCAAAAGCGAGAGCAACTAGGGCAAACTTACTCAGAAGGTTTAGTTCTTCTTGATGGTTTGGAAACACCACATGTTAGTAAGTATAATACCTCTGTCTATGCTCAGTATACGATTCTTTCTGAGCAAAGAGATGAAATTCATAGATCTCTCAAAGAAAAAAATATACCATCGGTGTCATATTACTCGGTTCCCCTACATTTACAGCCCGTATTCGAGAAACTTGGTAAAAAAGCAGGGGACTTTCCGATTTCTGAAAAGTTGTCAAACCATTGTTTAAGCCTGCCAATGAGCCCTTATTTGGGCACCCAAGATCAAAAATGTGTTATCGATGAAATATCAAAAATCTTAAACTAAATTATGAAAGCAGTAATATTAGCCGGTGGTCTTGGCACACGTTTATCTGAAGAAACTGTCCATAAACCCAAACCAATGGTTGAAATTGGTGATAGACCAATTCTTTGGCATATCATGAAAATTTACTCCCATTTTGGCATAAATGACTTTATTATTTGCACAGGATATAAAGGTTATCTGATAAAAGAATACTTTGCTAATTATTTTCTACACACATCTGATGTTACCTTTGATCTACTGTCTAATAAGATAGAGGTGCTTAAAAAGGGTGCCGAGAATTGGAGAGTTACAGTTATCGATACTGGAAATAATTCGATGACAGGAGGGCGACTTAAACGAGTACATGATTATCTTGATGATGAACCCTTCTTTTTTACTTACGGTGATGGGGTTGGGGATGTAGATATAAATGCAACTCTAAAGCATCATAATGCTTCTGCAAGGAAAGCTACGATCACTGCGGTTCAACCGCCTGGTAGATTTGGCGCCTTAAATATTGAAGGAGAAAAGATTACTTCGTTTCAAGAGAAACCCGAAGGTGATGGCTCTTGGATTAATGGTGGTTTTTTCGTTTTGGAGCCAAGTGTACTTGATTACATCGAAGGCGACCATATTACTTGGGAAAAAGAGCCACTTGAAGCACTAGCAATGGAAAGTCAATTGACTGTCTACAAACATAAAGGATTTTGGTCTCCTATGGATACTATCCGTGACAAGAATATGCTTAGTAATTTATGGTTAGCAGGTAATGCTCCTTGGAGAATTTGGTGAATATGAAAAACGATTTTTTTAGTGGATTCTACAGAAATAAGAAGGTTCTTATTACGGGAAATACAGGTTTTAAGGGTTCGTGGTTAAGTATTTGGCTAGTTAAACTTGGTGCAAATGTAGTTGGTTTGTCCAATGAAGTACCTACTTATCCATCCTTATTTGAAAATGCGAAATTATCCAATGCACTAGATTATAGAAAAGGAGAGATACGGGATTTGAAATCTATGTGTTCTTTATTGGAAGAGACAAAACCTGAACTTATATTTCATTTGGCGGCTCAAGCTATAGTCTCAGTTTCCTATGATGATCCTGTCGAGACCATTTCTACAAACACGCTCGGTACAGCAACAATTCTCGAGGCTGTAAGAAAGTGTTCCCACCCTTGTACTGTTGTGATAATTACTTCTGACAAGTGTTACGAGAACCTAGAATGGCCTTGGGGTTACAGGGAAAGCGACCAAATCGGTGGCAGAGATCCTTACAGTGCTTCTAAGGGATGTGCTGAGCTAATTTTCCATTCATTTTACGAATCATATTTTGCCAAGTCTGAAAATGTTAGGTTATGTAGTGCGAGAGCCGGTAATGTTATTGGAGGTGGAGATTGGGCTAAAGATAGAATTGTTGTAGATTGCGTTGAAAATTGGGCAAAAGGTTTACCCGTGAAAATTCGTTGTCCGGATGCAACTAGACCTTGGCAACATGTGTTGGAACCACTATCTGGCTATCTTCATTTAGCTCGTGAATTATCGATGAATTCATCGTTAAGTGGACAATCCTACAATTTTGGTCCAAAAGAATTGCATAACAAAAGTGTTATTAATTTACTACAAGACTTGAGTAAATATTGGAATTTTAAAGAGCCAGAAAATGCTTTTTTAATTAAAGGTAACATACCTTTTAATGAGGGGAGTTTGCTTAAACTCAACTGTGATAAAGCACTCTTTGATTTGAAATGGACCCCAACATTGACCTATGAAGAGTGCGTCAAATATGTGAGTCAATGGTATTACGCGTTTTATCATGATGAAGTGGATGCATTAGACCTTTGTTTGGGAAATATTGCGACTTTTGAACAAAAAGCATGTGAAAGAGGATTAAGTTGGAGTAATTAAAATGGAAAGAAAAATTACTCTAAATAGACTTTCAGTTATTTATCATCCAAAAGGAGATGTGATGCATGCTTTGAAAAAATCTGATAACGGGTTTGCGGGCTTTGAAGAGGCTTACTTCACAACAATAAAATATGGTGAGATAAAGGGATGGAAATTGCACAAAAAAATGACGATGAATCTCATTGTTCCAAGTGGAAGTGTGATGTTTTTCATTTACAATGAACTTTTAAACAAAACATTTAATTACGAATTAGGATCAAGTTGTTATAATAGGCTTACAATAAGTCCAATGTTATGGGTTGCATTTAAGGGGCAATCCAGTGGACTAAACCTAATACTAAATTTATCTAATCTCGAACATGATCCCGAGGAAGCTGAAAATGCTCCGCTCGACACATTCAAACTTGTTTAGTAATTAAAGTAGTTTTAACAGGATCTAGTGGCCTTTTAGGATCTAGTCTAAAAAAAATATCTTTTGATCAAGGTACTATTATACTGTCAATTAATTATTCTAGTGCATGGGAGCCTGACTTCCCCAAAAAACTTAAATGTCTGCAAGCTAGCTTTTTTATTCATGCTGCAGCTAATACAGATGTTGAGTGGTGTGAGATGAATCCAAATGAATGCTACTACGATAATTATCTTTTGACTGATAGAATTGCACAAATCTGTGCAGAAATAGAACTTCCTCTTTTGTACCTTTCAAGCACTGGTGTTTATGGTAGACAGCAGATAATTCCATATAAGGAATATAATGCAGCATTACCAACTACTCACCATCATCGTTCTAAATATTTAGGAGAGAAATCAGTATTAATTGCTAGCAAAAAGAATTTAGTAGTAAGGACAGGTTGGTTATTTGGTGGAAATTCATCGCAAAAGAAAAATTTTGTTTGGAATCGAATTCGAGAAGCACTCGTTGCAAAAAAATCAAAGCTCCCTATTTTTTCAAATAACGAACAGTTTGGATGTCCAACATTTAGCGATGATTTGGCTAGTCAATTGTTATTACTGATGAAAGGAAATTACACAGGTATATTCAATGTTGTGAGTGAAGGAAATGCTTCTCGTTTTGACTATGTAAGATCAATTATTAATATAGCAAATATATCTGTAGAGATTAAAAAAAAGCCAGCAAACGAGTTTAATCGTAAAGCCGATGTTTCTAACAATGAAATGGCTGAAAACTGGAAAATGAAAAAACTTGGTATTAAGCAAATGCCTCATTGGAGAGATAGCCTTAATTTTTACATCTCAAATATCTATAAAAACTATTATGAGTAATTCCCTAATAATAACTGTTTTAGGTTCAGGAGTTTCTGGGCTGGGTGTTGCCTTAAAAGCTAAGGAAGTTGGCTTAAAATGTATCCTTTATGAGGCAAGAGATTCTGGTGGAGGACTCCTTGATAACTTTTTTGTTCAGGAATTTCGGTTTGACTATTCTGTACATTTAAGCTTCGCGGAAGAAAAGAAGGTAAGAGAAATTTTTGATAAATCGAAATTTATAAAACATTCTTCTGAATCAACATGCTTTGAACAAGATAAATGGCTCAAGCACCCAGTTCAAAACAATCTTTTTCCTCTTGACCTCAAAACAAAAGTCGAACTCGTCGAATCATTTATTAAAAGACCAAAAACTCTTGGCGATAAGTCTTACAAAAGCTGGCT
This sequence comes from uncultured Verrucomicrobiota bacterium, assembly GCA_902618175.1. Lineage (GTDB taxonomy): Bacteria > Verrucomicrobiota > Verrucomicrobiia > Opitutales > Seribacteraceae > Seribacter. The sequence continues at coordinate 25,847 of CACMZN010000005.1, read as the reverse complement.
TATCCACCAATACGGTGAGAAAATTTCTTTCAGATATCCTCTGAAGTACACTCTTAAATACTGGAATACTGATCCTGAAAAACTCTCAACCAATTGGATTGGTAAAAGAATGAGAAGAGCTGAACTTAAAGAAATTTTGAACGGAGCAATTTCTGAATCAACGCCAAATCACTATTACGCAAAGGAAATGCGGTACCCAAGTAAGGGCGGATTTAAATCATTCATTAGGCCCTTGCTTGAAATCGCAAATGTCAGATACAATCATAAATGCACTGAAATTGACATCGGAAAAAAACAACTTTTTTTCAAAAACAAGAAAATAGAGCACTATGAAAAGCTTGTCTCCTCATTACCATTGCCTGAGTTAATCAAATTGATTAAAAAATGTCCTTTACCGGTTAGAGAAGCAGCAAAAAGATTATGTGCGACATCAATTGACTTGGTTTCCATTGGATTTAATAAAATCATAACACCTAAACTGTGGTTCTACATCTATGATGAAGATATTTTTGCAAGCAGAGCACACTCACCTTCAGTAAAGTCAAATGATAGTTGTCCTCCCAATACTAGTTCTCTTCAATTTGAAATATATTCTAGAGGTTTAAAATCAAGATACACAAAGAAATCATTAATCAAAAACTGCATTTACGCACTTAAGAAAATGAATTTGGCAGATGAAAAAGACATATTATTTGTTGATCATAGAAGAATTAATTATGGAAATGTAATTTTTGACTTAGGTATGGAAGATAATCGAAAAATTGTTAGGGATTGGCTTCATAAAAATGATATTATTACATGTGGAAGATTCGGGGAATGGGACTATTTGTGGAGTAACCAGAGTCTTATGAGTGGTTACAACGCAATTTAAAAAAAGTGAGATGTTATTTACTATAGCAATCCCTACTTATAATAGCGGAAATTCATTAGCTGCTGCCATTGATAGTTGCGTTAATCAATCATACAAAGATCAATACGAAACTCTTATCGTTGATAATGCTTCAACGGACAATACAAATTATATTACAAAGCAGTATGAAAAGAAAGTAAGGGTTGTTGTCAACTCATCAACGTTGTCACAATTCGATAATCATAATGTATGCCTTAAAGAATCAATGGGAGAGTATGTAGTTTTTTGTCATGCCGATGATTGTCTTGATTATCATGCATTAGATAAGTTCTTGATAGTGTTAAAACAACGTGGTTTTCCCAAAAAGTATGTCGTTTGGGGAAGATCTTTTTTTCGTGACTTTTTGAATAACTGGCAAAATGGGGGTTTTAACTTGAACCAGGTTGCATCTGGAATTAAATCTATAGATGTTTTTCGATTAGGGGGCCTTACCGCTTCAGGTACCTGTTATTCAAGAGAGGAGTTTTTAAACTTGGGAGGTTTCCTAGAAATGCAAGACATTATGACGCCCTCTGATATGTCAACAATGTGGATGCTATGTGTAAAGGGATTCGAGTTTGAAATGACTGATCGCATCTATGTAAAAAGAAACTTTGCAAGTACAGCATTACTGGATAATCGGAATCTGGTAATTAGTTCAATATCTAACGCAATAATTGTATTTAGAAATAATAGTACAGATAGAGAGTTTTCATTAGTCTATGATAGTCTTGTAAACTTCAATAATTTGATTAATCCTTATTTAATAGCTGCCTTATTTATTTCGGGCTGTAAAAAAGATAGTTGTCTAAAGCTTTCACTTTTGAAGTTCTTCTTTAAAAAACCTCTCTTAATTTTTAACAAAAGATATTATTTCCTGATCTATTATTTTTTTAAATAAAATGTCTGATTAATGGTAAAAAAAATATTAAAAAAATTCAAAGTTGAATTTTTAACCGTGTTATTTCTATCGTTAATATTGGCTTTTTTAGAAATTACAACATTATCTGAGTTAGGGTTTTTTATTTCGTCTTTCGGTAATTCTAGTTCAGAAAAATCAAATTTTTTAATTAGCAGCTATTTTAATTTTGAACATGACAATTTTGCAAAAAAACACGGACTATTCATATTGGTACTATTTGTCATAAAATTTTTTTTGTTTGTCTGGATTAATATTGAGATTAATAAGTTTGTTTCGAAATTGGATTTATATGCAAGACAATTACTCCTTACAAGCTATTCATCTATTAAGTATCGTGACTGGATTAAACTTGATAACTCTGAAGTAATTTCTGACATTACCTCCTTTATCCCAAAGGTGGTTAATAACTTTATTCTTCCTTTTATTCGTATTGTTCCTGAAGCAATTATACTTTTTTCCATTGTTATATTATTAGCATTTGTAGACATAAGGATTTTTTTAATATCTTCTATTTCATTTATAATTTTATGTTTGGTGTACATATTTATATTTCGAATCAAACTATTTAATCTAGGAATGAAAATGAGAGATATTAATTTAGATATGGCTTATTTTGTAAAGCTAAGTTTTGAAAGTTTTAAGGAGTTTAGTGTTTCTGGCAATCGCTCATACTTTATTAAGAAATTTGTAAACTTGTCGCAACCATGGAAATCTGCATATGTCTCTTATAATACTATTAGTAAAATGCCAAAAGTGATAATAGAACTGGTTTTTGTTACACTGTTTGTTTTTATAGTTATAACTATAGAAGATTTAGACAATTCTATGTATGTAATTAGTCTGTTTGGTATCTGTGGTATTAGATCAATACCAATTTTCACTACCATTCTTTCTTTTTTTAATAATTACAGGACAAATCTTCCTCTTATCTTTAGGTTGGAATCAAAATATAAGAATACTTTTTCTTTCACAAACAATGAAACACCTTCCGTACCTTTTCAAAAATTGCATTTTAACAAAGTATGTTTTTCTTACACTGATGATTCAGAGATTATTAAAGACTTATCGTTTACTATTAATAAAAAGGATAGAGTCCTATTTAAAGGTGAATCGGGAAGTGGTAAATCCACACTGATCAACCTGGTCTTAGGACATCTTGAACCAAAGTCAGGATCAATAACCTTTAACAATTATGAAGAAAATGGAAATTTAAACTTTTATTATTTGCCTCAGGAATCATTTTTATTTTCTGCCTCGATTATAGAGAATGTTACACTTACAACAAGTAATGATTATAACAAAGAAGCCTTTTCTAAATGTCTTATTGATACACAGCTTGATAAAATTGTACTTAATCTTAGAGATGGGGTACATACAAAGCTTTCAGACAAAGCTCTTAATCTTTCAGGTGGACAAAGACAGCGTATACTTCTTGCTAGAGCATTATATCAAAGACCTTCAATAATTATTCTTGATGAGTCTACTAACGCTATAGATTTCAATAGTCAGAATGAAATTTTCGATACTATATTTAGTGAATATTGTGACACCACATTTATAGTTGTTTGCCACACTGAAATTAATTTAAAACTATTTAATAATATAATATGCATTTAAAACTCAATCAGTTTTTTAACTCCTTTAGAAATGTTATTTTTGATTACGATAATACTCTTGCACAAATTCCTATCAATTGGCAGTTAGAAAGGAAAAATTTTATTTGCTTTTGTAAAAAAAATTTCCAAATTAGCTTTAATGGCTCAAGGATTGATGAAATGGAATTACAACTTTTCAATTTATATCCAAATAGAAGCTCTGAAATTCTAAAATTTAGAAGGCGTCTCGAATTTCAGTATTTGGGTAAGCATTTACCTCACCAAATTCTTGTTAATAGTATTAGAAATATTGATAGTAACTTGTTTATAGTAAGTAATAATTTATGCGAGACTGTTACTTCTGGACTTTCTTCATTCAAAGTGTTGGAAAATTTTACTCAAATAATTGGAGTGGACACCTTATGCTCACCTAAGCCATCCACAGTATCCTGGGATTATCTTGTAAAGCATCACAATTTAAATAATTATGATACTTTATATGTCGGCGATAGTCCTACCACAGATGGCATATATTCATCAAAAATTGGTATTCCTTTTCTGCAGCTACCTATAACAAACTACCCTTCATGAACAGTCCTAAATTACTCGATTGTACTCTTCGTGACGGGGGTTATTATAATAACTGGAATTTTGCAATTGATTTAGTGAATGATTATCTAATGTGTTGTGAAAAGTCTGGAGTTTCTTTCGTTGAGCTTGGTTTTAGATCTCTTCCTGATGATTACTTTAGAGGACCATTTTATTACACCACTGATGAGTTAATTCATACGTTAAATCTTCCCGATGGTTTAGAGTATGCTGTCATGATCAACGCATCTGATTTTTTTGATCATTCCACAGATTTAAGTACCTTATTGAATCATTTATTTACTCATCGAAATAGTTCTAGAATATCTGTGATCCGTGTTGCCGTCAATTTCTATCACTACCGCAAGTGTTTTAACCTCATCGATATTCTCCGAGGTCTGGGTTACGATGTAATTCTTAACTTGATGCAAACTAATGGAAAAACAAAGAAGGAGTATCAAAATACTGCTGCTGAAATATCAAAATGGAATTTAGTTCGTGCTCTTTACTTTGCCGACTCACTGGGTTCTATGAAACCTGATGAGATCTCTTCTATTGCATTAAGTTTGAAATCCAGGTGGAAAAGTGAGCTTGGATTTCATTCTCATAACAATAAAGGTATGGCTTTAGCCAATACACTCTCTGCTCTGCATTCAAATGTGTGTTGGTTAGATTCAACTATACTAGGTATGGGAAGAGGTGCTGGTAATGTTCCAACCGAGTCTCTTCTAATCGAATTGAGTAATTCAGGCGTTCTTAGTGCTAAACCAAAGGAACTGCAATCAACTCTAGCAAATTTTAGAGAACTTTTGGCTCAGTACAAATGGGGACCTAATGAATATTATCATTTTGCAGCCAATAAGGGGATACATCCGACATATGTCCAATCGCTTTTGAATGATAGAAGATATGAGGATTCTGATTTATTTTCCATTTTAGATTCAATATCAAAATCGTCTGCAAGTTCATTTACTGAACAAAACCTTCGAGAATCCACATACGCAAACCTTGATTATAATGGAACCGGGACTTGGAGTGCATCAGGATGGCTTACAAATAAAAGCGTTCTACTTATTGGCAGTGGTGAATCAATCAATTCTAACATTAGTGCTATCGTATCTTATATCAAAAAATACGAGCCCTTCGTGATTTGTTTGAATATAAATCGTAACTTATCTTCTCAATTTGTTAATGCAATTATTGTTTCTCACCCTCAAAGGATGTTGCTTGATTTTGAAGAATACGAATCTCTTAATTGCCCTGTCGTTATGCCACAAAAATTGCTAAATTTTGAGGCTAATCAAGATATTAAGAAAATTGAAATCTTAGACTATGGATTAAATGTTGCTGACAATAATTTCATTATAAGGGAAAATAGTTGCACAATCCCATCTCCCTTGGCATTATCATACGCTCTATGCGTTCTTACAAAATCAGGAGCCGTGGATCTTAATTTAGTTGGTTTTGACGGTTACGAGTCTAATGATCCAAGACAACAAGAAGTTTTGGATGCCTTTTTGAAATATCAATCCTTGCCAGAGGCTTTGCCATTGAAATCATTAACACATTCTACTTTTCCAATTAGAAAAGGTTCAATTTATGCACCTAGGATTAGTGTGAATGACTTTTTGGTTGTTATTCCTGCTAGATATCAATCCAGCCGATTTCCTGGTAAACCATTGGTTGACCTATGTGGTAAATCTTTAATCAAGCATGTATGGGATAAGTGCGTGCAAGCCGTAGGTGAAAAATTGGTAATTGTAGCTACCGATGATGAAAGGATTAAGAACCATTGCTTAGATAATGATATCAATGTCATCATGACCAGTGCTGATTGTAAAACCGGTACCGATAGGTTAGCTGAAGTGGCAACTAAGGTAAAAAGAAAGTTTTATGTTAATGTACAAGGCGATGAACCACTGGTTGAACCAAAGGATATTCTTAAAATTATTAATGCATCTGAGAGAGATCCTAACAGTATTTTTAATGCTATGTGTCCAATCAATAGTGCAGAGGATTTTATTTCACCGAATGTACCTAAAGTTGTGCTAGCAAATGATCAAACATTGATGTATATAAGTCGTGCACCAATTCCATCTAATAAATCAAAGATGTTTGTGCAAGGAAACAGGCAGGTGTGTATTTATTCTATCCCAAGAGATAAACTTCTGAGCTTTGGCAAACTTAAGAAAAAATCTCAAAATGAAGAGATTGAGGACATTGAAATTCTAAGATTCCTTGATAATGGTCACAAAGTGAAGATGTTACAAGTTTCGGATTCACCAATTTCGATCGATACCAAGGATGATTTGTCGAGGGCAATCAAATTTTTATCAAAAAAAATTCGTTAATTAAGTAATGAATATTTTAGTTACTGGTGCTTGCGGTTTTATAGGTTCAAAAGTTGCTAATTCTTTAAGTGATTTCGCTGAAATAACGACAATTGATAATTGTACTACGGGAAGTATTAGTAATCTCCCAACTAATACTATTTTCATAGAAGGAGATTGCCAAAGCAGTATAACAATTGAAAAGCTTGAAGATAAAGAATTTGATATCATTATGCATATAGCAGGGCAAAGTTCCGGGGAAATTAGTTTTGAAGACCCCATTTATGATTTACAAACCAATACGCAATCAACCCTTATGCTTCTTGATTATGCCTTAAAACATAGGTGCAGAAAGTTTGTATTTGCTTCAACAATGTCAGTCTACGGTGATGGACATACTGATGCTGTTTCTGAACAATCAGAGCTAAATCCAAAGTCATTTTATGCAATTGGCAAAATTGCAAGTGAGAATTATTTGAAACTTTATGCATCCTACGGATTGCAGACTACATCCCTTAGGCTTTTTAATGTGTATGGACCAGGCCAAAATCTTGAAAATATGAAACAGGGAATGCTTAGTATTTATTTATCTCAGTTGATAAAATCTGGCAAGATAGTTGTAAAAGGATCACCGAATAGGTTTCGAGACTTTATTCATGTGAAAGATGTAGTAAATGCCTTTAAAAGAATTGTTTCATATGATGAAAATGGATATTCTTGTTTCAACATAGGTACTGGTCGATCGTGGATGATTCAAGATGTTTTAGATATGTTAAAAGATATATATGGCAAGGAGTTTCCAATAAAATATGTCGACAAAACTCCCGGTGATATGGAGGGAGTTTTTGCTAATATTACTAAAGCTGTCAGTTTACTTAATTGGCAGCCATACATTGAATTTAAAGACGGATTTGCAAATTTTGTTAGTTGGGGCTTGGATAAAAATGTACATTAAAAATATCTACAAAATATCCCGAAATTATGTTTTATCTTTGTTTTTTTACTTCATACTTCGTATTATTTACTTTTATAGAAATAACAATGCTTCCCTATTAAAGTATTTTGGAATCTGCAAAAGGATTAATATCGTGTGTCCGGGTCCTTCAGCAGTAAAATTTGAAATTGGTATGAACGAAGGTTTAAATATCTTCGTCAACCATGCTTCTGATTGTATAAAAAAGGGAGGATCAAGTGTAAATGATTCAATAATATTTTCAGCTGACTCAATTAGAGCGAAAGAAGTTTTGAAGAGGAATAGCGATTTATTTTCCTCCTTTAATTCAGTTTTAATTGCTGGCCGATTGGCCCAATTAGACATTTGTTTATTAAGTACATTTAGATATATTTATTTACCGAAATTGAAATTCGATTTCTTCTTTGGACTAATAACTCAAAAGACATCATTAGACAGTATTTCACCAATTGAAAACAGGTACACTGCCAGAGGATTTGGCTCCCTTGTGGGAGCGTTGGAACTAGCTTTGTTATTCTCCCCACATGAAGTCTATCTTTGGGGGTGCGACTTTGGAGAAGTATCAGGTGAGAAATACTTTTCAAATGAAATTCCAATACGAAACGATACTCCTCATGATTTAATCAAACAGGATGTTTTGAAAATGAAAAAACTCATGAGAACCCATAATATACATCTCATTGATACAAATGGTAATATCTAAGAGGAAGAACTTTATCTGCTTCTCTAACGGAAAGGTAGCATCCACCACACTTGACAACCTTTTTGGTTCATATCATGATTCTGATTTAGAAACACTTAGTATAAATGGTCTTTTTAGCAAAAGGCATTTACCCCCAAGTATTGCTAGAACTTACTACAATACAAACACATGGAATATGTTTTATAAATTTTCATTTGTAAGAAATCCCTATGATTGGATTATTTCATGTTATTTGTACAAATACAGACTTAACTATATAGATTGGTTCTCCAAATCTCGACGAAACCCAGGGTTTCTGTTCCATATCATAAGGAAGTATCCTCGTTATAAAAAAAACTCAACTAGAAATTTTTTTGATAAAACTCATATTTTGGACATAAAAGAAAGGCTCAGAACATCAAGAGTTAATTATTTTAGTTCTACATTACTCCAATCCTGTTACACGCACGATATTGATAATGTAAAAATTGTAGACTTTATAGGAAAATTTGAAAAATTGGATTCTGATTATGTTGAGATTTGTAGAAAACTATCCATTATTCCTAAGAAATTAAATCACCTGAATAAATCATGTAGGTCCAATTCAGTTACCTTTACAAAAGATGCAACAGACATTGTTCGTCAAGTTTGGGAATTGGATTTCATAAATTTCAAGTACTCCTTAAATACTCCTGATTTCATAAAAGTAGAACTCTAAAAGCTTGAACATCCTACACATCAACGCTGGTTCTCTAAACAGCGGTAGTGGAAGGGGTGTTTATTGGCTTCATCAAGCTCTCCTTAAAAATGGTGTTAAATCTAAAATCTTATGCGGAGATTATGATGGTGCAGATGAGAATGTAATTACACTAACGAAAAAAAATACCTACTCAAAGAAAATTGAAAAATGTCTTCATAAGTATGTATTATTCGCATCCAAAAACTTTCATACCAATCATTTTGGTTTAGATGTAAAAAAATATGAATGCTATAAGTGGGCAGATATAATTCATTTGCATTGGATAAACGGGTTAATCGGAATTACTAATATTTCTTGTATCGACAAACCGATTGTATGGACACTTCGTGACATGTGGGCATTTACCGGGGGTTGTTTCTATTCCCTCGACTGTGCTAAGTGGAAGAAAAATTGCATACTATGTCCAGAAATAGGCTCAAAACTTCCTGTATCCTTCATTAACCAGACTATCAAAAAAGAAAAATTTGATTCCAAAATAGTTTATGTTGCTATTAGTGACTGGTTAAGAACTAAAGCAAAAGATTCTTCTGTATTAAAAAATAATGAAGTTCTACACATACCGAATTCAATAAACTTAGATTTATTTTCACATGACGAATATTTCAAGCAAAGGTTCCCATTTATAAAAGACAATGACTTTGTAATTTCCGTAGGAGCACAGAACCTAAGGGATAAGTATAAAGGTGGTAAACTATTAATTGATTTACTAAATGCTATAAACTTCAATACAGTTGTGTTATGTTTTGGAAACTCAAATATTGAAAGTGAGATTTCAAACAAACATGTACGCTTCTTTTATTTAGGATTTGTTGATGATAATACGATATGTTCTGTTTATTCAGCGTCTAATGTCTTTTTAATGACATCAACTATGGAAGCATTTGGAAAAACTGTAGTAGAATCATTAGCATGTGGAACACCTGTTATTTGCTTAGAAGGGACAGGACCTTCAGAAATAGTGAGTCATATGAAGGATGGTTATATTGCTTCAGCGAATAGTGTGACATCAATCATTAATGGCTTACTATATTTTAAAATGATGCCAAAAGGACATTTCAGGAAGAAGTGCCAAAATAAATCAATGATATATAGTTCATTGCAAAATTCGCGAAAATATATGAGACTTTATAATGAAATTATGTAGATTTTCAATCATAACTCTATCCTACAATAATTTTGATGATTTTATTATCACATATAATAGTGTCGTTAATCAATTAAATGCTGACGATCAGTACATTATTGTTGACGCATGTTCAACAGGTAAACTTTCTCGATTTCTAAAAAGAGTAAATGACAGTCGCGTAAAGATATTATATCAAAATCCGGAAGGTGTTTACTCTGCACTAAATTGTGGATTATCGTATGCAGAGAATGATATAGTATCTATAATACATTCTGGTGATTTTTTTTTAACCAATACCTTAAGTATTGTAAAAAGTGAATTCAAGAATTGTGATATATTATTTGGTTCTTTATGGAAGGAACATTTTACCAAGAAATATTACTATATTAACAATGTAAATGTGCCGACAAAAATTCATGAGATGAAATTAAATCATGTACATCCAAGTGTTTTTGTACATTCGTCAGTTTACAGAGAAACTAAATTTAATTCCACATATAAAATTTCGTCGGATCTTGAATTTTTTTTAAAATGCTTCAAAAAAAAATGTAAATTTAAAAAAATAAATTTTCCGCTTACTGTTATGAGTTCTGGAGGTATTTCAACTAACAAACTAATTTCCAGCTTCGAAGGACTTGTTATTCGATTACAATTTATGTCTTTTTCGCATTCTTTTTGTCCATTCATATTACAACTCATAAAATATATTACGAGAAGATACTAAATGGTTAAAGAGTTTGAAGACTATATAAATAGTTTAGGGTTAAACTATTCAAATAACTTTGTAATTTATACATCGATATTTGGGAATTATGATATTCTAAATAAGATTCCCAGTAATTTATTTTTAAAACTCCAAAAAGCAAATATCGATTGCATTTGTTTCACTGATAATCTTAAAATTAAATCTAATAAATGGAATATCGTATATGTTAAAGGTCTTCATAATAAGCCTCGATTAGATGCTAAAATGTACAAACTCTTTCCTCATATTCTATTTCCGCTCACTAAAAATAGTCTTTGGGTTGACGGTAATTATAAATTAACAAATTATGTTGATTTATTTATCTTAAAATACGCAAATCTTAATGAAATTATGTTTTTTAGACATCCAGTCAGGAATTGTATATATAAAGAGGCTCAATACTTGATTAAAAATAAGCCTGAGTTTTCTTCTAGTGATATTAAAAATCAGTTTATTGCTTATAAAACTGACAATTATCCAATTAATAATGGTCTTATACATGGAGCAATAATTCTGAGGATGCATAATTGCTTGAATACAATAAGTCTTATGAGAATGTGGTACGATCAAATTATCCTTTATACAATTAGAGACCAACTAAGTTTTAACTATATATGTTTTAAAAAAAATTACGAAATTAAATATTTTGATGATAATATTTTAACCTATGAATTCTTTTTGTTTAGAAAACATGTAAAGTCTACATTTCTACAGAAAATAAAGTCGTTTTTTAATGCACAAATTAATTGATGTTATAAATTCTAGCACAGATACAAAACTTGATATTGGCTGTGGAAATAATAAGTTGGATGGTTATGTTGGAATCGACATTTTGGACTATACGGCAGTGGATATTGTCGACGATTACACTAATGTTTTAAAATTGATTGAACATTCTAGGATTTCCACAATTCATTGTTCTCACTTTCTTGAACATATCCCAAGCACTATAGAATTTTTATCATTATGCAGCAAAGTTTTAATAAAAAATGGAACAATAATTATTGTTGTTCCACATTTTTCAAATCCATACTATTATTCTGATCCTACCCATGTTAAATTTTTTGGTTTATATACATTCAACTATCTAACCAAGTGTGATCTTTATAAGAGAAAGGTTCCAAATTATTTTAAGTCATTTGATTTTAGAGTAGAAAGTATAAACCTCGTTTTTAAATCATCACCACCTTTTTATATTCGTCATATTATAAAAAAGATTTTGGGATATCCTTTTACTAAATGCTCGTATTTACAGGAATTATGGGAGGAAATATTATGTAACATAATACCTGCCTACGAAATGAAGGTAATACTAAAAAAATTATGATTGTATTGTATTTCACGATAATGAGTAAATTTTCAATATTTGGTATAAGGATCATATATATTTTATCCTTTTTTTATTTTTTATCAACTATTTTTAAATTGAAGTTCAAGGGAGTTTTACCTTTGATTCTACTTTTTTTTCCTCAAGGTATTCTTTTAATTGTTTGTTATTTACATGATATTAATAATATTCATTATCCACATAGTACCTCTATAAAGCTTTCTTTTGTTATTTGGACTATTGTATCTCTAGTAGGCTATTATTTAGGAAGTAGAGATAAATCATTTAAATTTCTAAGATTTATTCTTATTCTCATACTCCTAGGAATTTTTTTTGAAGTTATACACTTGCATAAATTTTTCAAATCTGCAGGAGTTAACGAAAGAATGTTTGTAATTATTACAATTATATCACTTTATACACATTATAATAAGTCAAAAAACTTTTTAAATGCACTAGTTTTATTTATGCTGTTATTATGTTTTTTTCTTAATGCTAGATTCTCCTTTGCTATGTGTATAATTATTTTATTATATAATAATTTTCCAAAATTATTTACGAATAAAATTTATTTTATTGCAATTTCCTTTCTTATATTTATATTTTACTATTCTGCTCTTACTTTGTCGACAAGCCATACTGATAAAATTCGATTGTTATTTTCCTTCAACGGCATTATGAGTTTTATTCAGAATCCATTTTTAGGCACTGGATTTTCTAATGTAAACATAGTCAATAATCACACATTGAGTACTATTGATTATCACAAGAACTTTCCTAACTGGTATCCAAACTGTCACAATAATTATATTCAACTTTTATCTGATTTCGGTTTATTATCAATATTTGCATTTTTGCCATTGCTATGTATTTTCATATCAAAAAAAGATTTTTTTCTTCCTCTCTATATTATTCTAGTGTATTCTATTTCAATATCATGCTATGTTATACCAATTTTTTGGTTAGTTTACGGGATTTCAATTTCTCATTATTATCCTACTAGAAAATTTTCATATTATATTATTTTATAATTTAATCTAAGAATTGTGGAGATAGTTTATTTTACAAAATATAACACTACTGGTGCCTCTAGCCGTCTACGGTCTTTTCAATATTTTCCGTACTTACGTAATGTAGGTTATATTTTACACCACTCATTTCTAATTAGCGATATTCAATTACAGAGAAAGTATCGTGGTAAAAAGTTTAATTATTTAGTAATATTATTTTCTTTAATTTCAAGAATATACAAACTACTAAGTCTGGATAAGGGGATTATCGTTGTTATAGAAAAGGAGCTTTTCCCATGGTTTCCATACAGCTTTGAAAAAATTTTCCTTAGCAAATTAAATTACATTTTAGATTATGATGATGCCATATTCCACAACTACGATTCTCATAGTAGTTGCATAATCAAATTTTTGTTAGCAAACAAGCATAAACATCTTATTCGTTTTTCATCTTTAGTAATGTTGGGTAACAATTATCTGTTCAATTACGCTAGCAAATACAATGATAATTGTGTTTTAATTCCTACTGTAGTAAATCTTAATCATTATACTATAAGGAATCATGGTAATCCTGAAGTGATAAAGATCGTATGGATTGGTTCACCATCAACATTATTTTATCTTAAGTCTATTAAGAGTGTTTTTACAAAATTGTCTGATAAGTTTGACTTTACGCTCAGGGTTATTGGTATTTCATCATTAGAAATTAAGAATGTTAATATTGAGTGTCTCCCATGGTCTGAAGATACAGAAGCATCCAACATAGCTAATTGTTCTATTGGAATTATGCCACTGCATAACACATGCTGGGAACTAGGTAAATGCGGATATAAACTTATACAGTATATGGCTTGCTCATTACCTGTTGTTGCCAGTCGAGTTGGTGCCAATGTATCTATCATCGATGACTCAAAAAATGGATTTCTTGTTGGTTCTTCCATCGAATGGTTTGACAGACTTGCCCAACTTTTAACATCTAGATCTATGCGCAAAACCTTGGGGACAAATGGAAGAATCAAAGTGGAAAAGCAGTTTTGTATACAAAAAACTCATATTACTTATGTTAAGAATATAAACAATTTGGAAATATAGTAAAGATATTTACGATTAAGGTAATATGAAAATAAATAAAAAACTTTGTTTTATTGCTAATTCTTCTTGGTATATTCAAAATTTTAGGCTTAATCTTTGTAAGTATCTAAAAAATAATGGTTATGAGATTTATATTATATGTCCAAGTTCTAATTTTGACTTTTCAATCTATGGATTTCGCCAAATTACCTTCGACTTTAACCGAAATTCGGTAAATCCTTTTCTTGGCTTTTATGATTTTTTACGATTGTACTATAAAATCTCTAGTATAAATCCATTACTTGTATTTCCGAGTACAATAAAAATTAATTTTTTCTCTTGTTTATCGTGTTTTCTTTTAGGCATACGAGTTATTCCTAATGTATCAGGTTTAGGATATTTATTCATAAATGAGTCTTCTTTGACTAGACTTGTAAACATTGTATATAAGTTCACTTTCAGATATACAAGCCATGTGTTTTTTCAGAATATAGACGATATAGATTTTTTTACTAGTCGTCAAATTATTCCGTACCATAAAGCTGTTTTACTTCCCGGGTCTGGTTTAGATACATCTTATTTTAAACCATCCTTTTTTAAAAGAAATAGGAATTATAAATTCACCTTCCTTTTTTTAGGTAGGTTTCTGTTCGACAAAGGATTACAGGAATACATTAATGCTGCTAAAATTGTAATAAAATTATATCCTAGAACAGATTTTATAATGCTTGGATCTCATGACGAGTCTAATCCTGCCAATTACCCTTGTCACTTATTGAAAAGTCAAACTTCTGATAAATTTTTCAAAGTTATTAATCATCAACATGATGTTCGTCCTTTTATTGAAGGATGCGACTGTTTTGTGCTACCAAGTTACAGAGAAGGTCTCTCTAGGGCATTATTAGAAGCATCTTCTATGGCTAAACCTGTTATAACTTCAGATGTTCCAGGTTGCAGAGATGTAGTTGTTGATGGAGAAACTGGTCTACTATGTGAAGCTAGAAATCATGCATCACTTGCTGATGCAATGTGCAAGATTTTAGCTATGGATTCAGATGAAATAGAAAATTTTGGTAAAAAAGGGAGGCGTTTCGTCAAAAAGAATTTTGAAGAAGCTAAACTTTTTGGAATCTATGCTAATCTCATATCCTTTAATCAAAAAAATAAGTGAAATGCCTCTTAATTGGTAAAATTGTTATGTAGGAAAAATTTACCTCAATCCTAGTACTAAAAATGATTTTATTCCTATTGGTAGAGATTCCTTAAACTATTATGATAGGATCCTACTTAGCGATCTTATTAAACGAAATAAAATTTCATTGGTTATTAATTATGCTTGATATACTGATAACTGAGCGTGGATGCTTGCTAATTGGCAAAGGCAGAATGTTTATTGAGAAATTCTACATTTCCAGGTATCATAAGCGAAGTTTGTGAGGATTTTAAGATTCAATGGGGTCATTTTTCCAGTGGTTGTATCTATTCTAAAGGAAGACCGGATGGGGAAAGGTGGAAAGAAGAAGATACACCTAATCTTTCATTTCGGTCTCCTCCATGTAGTTTTTACAGTGGTACAAAACTTTGGGTGAAGAAGTACTCGAAAGTGCAGGAAATCGTTATATCTGGAGATTACATATTCCATTTAACGAAGAGATAAGTCCGAGGAATTACCTTCAGAAGTTATTATATTACGATTCATTGCTCGAAGCAGAAAATTCAGTTTCGCATTTGGGTGAGTTTGTTCAAAAGTGCATTGAATGTTTCGAAAAAGAAGTCGAACAGGGTATTTACAATATGACGACCCCTGGGTCGGTAACGACAAGCAAAGTTACCGAATGGATGCTGGAAGAGGGGGGAACGGATAAACAATTTCAATTTTTTGTCGATGAGGAACAATTTATGGACAAAGCGGCAAAAAGGCCTCGTCTTAATTGCGTTTTGGATACAACAAAAGCAGAAAAGGCTGGGATTGGAATGAGACCCGTTGAAGAGGCTATACGTGAATCTATGTGGAAAATGGCTAAAAATGTCGTAATATGAAAAATTTTAGTAACATGAGCGTTTGGGTTCATCTGGGCCAATTTCATTCACTCACTTTTGAAGAGTAGAAATTTCGATCGGGTGATTAATTACGACAGACAAACATATGCAGGGAACAATGATAAACTGCGTTATACAGTAGATCACGGGATTCATGTATTTGCAAGGGCAGGTATTGCAAAAGCTTTTTTCACCAGACAAGCATATGTTATGGAATAATTTCTCAAACCTTGATTTTCTCAAACCTTGAAATGAAAAATTTGTTTGATCAGTTTATTGTGTTCTGAAATCCCATTTTTCTTAAATTGACGAATTTACAATTTTCTGTCTTATAAATCTTTGATTTAGTGATTCCATCTATTTACAGTTTGTTTGTATTGGGTGCCATTTTGACTTGTGTTTTAACGCCGGTTGTTCGTTTACTCGCATTCAAGAAGGGATTTATCGATTGTCCTCAGCGAGCAAGAAAGGTACATAAACAACCAACTCCAAGACTTGGCGGAGCCTCGATTCTACTATCATTCATCATCGTCGTATCCATTGCCGGATTAACAGTTCCCCAAATTCGTGAATTGATTTCAGGTCCAAATCCTGTCGTCGGTTCTATTGTATTAGGTACATTGGGTATATTCGTAATTGGATTTTTCGACGATTTGGCACGATTGTCTCCCAGAACAAAGCTTTTTGGTGAGTTTTTGATTGCAGGACTTGTTGTATGGGGGGCTGGATTATCTTTCTCTACTGTTCAATTTCTTGGTCTAGGATCAATTGACTTTCCTGGTTGGCTCGCTTTTGGGTTCGCTTGTTTATGGATCGTGGGAATGACAAATGCCATCAACCTAATCGACGGATTGGATGGACTTGCTTCCGGAATAACACTAGCTGGTTTGCTTGCAGTATCAGTAGTCGGTTATCTTGCTGGGATTACAAGCGTAGTATGGCTTTCCACTTTGCTCATTGGATGTCTACTTGGCTTTCTAGTCTATAACAGCCGACCCGCCTCAATCTTCTTAGGAGATTGTGGAAGCCTAACACTTGGCTACTTGGCTGGTTGTCTAACATTATTGGCAAGTGCTCGAGAAAACGGTGTGCTCGACGGGATTTTTCCTGTTCTTGCGTTTGCCGTTCCAATCATGGATTGTGTTTTCGCAATCCTTCGAAGGACCATGAGGGGCAGATCACCATTTTCTCCTGATATGGAACATTTTCATCACCGCTTGATGTCCAAGGGTCTTTCTCACGGAAAAGCAGTGCTGGCATTGTGGGCTATGGCATTTTCCTGCTCTTTGGTCGCAATTGCTGCTGCCTTTGGAAAAGGAGATCAATTGTTTGCAGTTTTTGTTTTCTTCGGTCTAGGTGGCTTCATTCTGCTCCGATATCTGGGTTATTTCCGCTTTGAGTTTTTTGGAGAAGGTTTGTCCACTCTCATGCGCGACAGGAAAAGCACGCGCAGCATGGAACAAGCAGTAAAGGATGCCGAAATTTTGATTTCACAAACCAAGACCTTATCAGAGGTTCCCGCCATCTTTTCAAAGGTTGCCGAAGGTATACAGATCCACGAGGCAAAGCTTAATATCTTCAGAAATAATGGGAAGCTCGGGGTACACCCAGGTGTCCAAAATCCGTATGATGAATTTGAAATAAATTGGAAAGATCCACAACCCCAAGGATATTACAAAAGGGAAAATGAGTTTGTTGCAGAATTTCAAATCAGTGGTAGAAATTTCAATTACGGAACCATTCAATATACTTTCACGGACGGTCGAAGTAGTTTGCAGGTAGAAGAGGAAGTGCTTCTAGAAAGAGTTCATGACGCCTTGTCTTCTCTTGCTGCACGATTGAGAAAATCCGAACTATAAGTTCTTTTTTCACTTTTTTAAAATTGGTCTGAAAAGGAAAAACAGTACTCCCATTACATGAATTTGGATGGTGTCAGTTGTCTAGTCATAGGCGGTGCAGGCTTTATCGGAAGTCATGTTGTCGCGTCCTTACTTGAAGGGGGAGTTAGTGAAGTTAAGGTTTACGACAATCTTACACGAGGAAATCTATCTTATCTTAGGTCTTCTTTGCAGGATGAGAGATGCTCTATTTACGAATGTGGAGGAGATGTGCGTGATGTTGATTTACTGAACGATGCGATGAAGGGAGTCGATTGTGTGGTGCATTTGGCTGCTATGTGGCTACTTCATTGCAAGGACTTTCCTCGAACTGCTTTCCATGTTAACATTGAAGGCACTTTCAATGTTCTTGAAGCTTGTGTTGAGAACAAAATTAAAAGATTGGTTTATTCCTCCTCTGCTTCCGTTTATGGAGACGCTTCTGAGATGCCAATGACGGAAAACCATCCCTTTAATAATCGTAACTTTTACGGATCAACAAAAATTGCAGGCGAAGCAATGTGCCGAGCCTTCTACGATCGTTATGGTTTGGATTACGTAGGACTTCGTTACATGAATGTTTACGGACCTCATCAAGATCAGACTGCTGCATACACTGGTGTCATTCCAATTATGTTGAACAAGATTGATGCGAAGGAAGCTCCAGTGATTAATGGCAATGGATCCCAAGCTTATGATTTCATAGATGTGAGAGACGTTGCCCGATGTAACCTACTTGCTATGAAATCAGAAGCAACGGATGAATTTTATAATGTGGGTACGGGAGTGCAGACGAGTATTCGCAAATTGTGTGACACGATCTTGGAACTGAAAAAATCTGACTTGGAAGTAACTTACAAGCCTTACTCGGATGTCGACACCCGCAGGATGGTTCAGAATAGGATAGGATGTACTCGGAAGGCAAAGAAGGAATTGGACTTTGAACACGAGATCGAACTTCGGAAAGGTCTTCAGGACTTGATTGCTTGGCGAGAAGCCAATAAGTGAAAATACCCATTGCTCGAACAAGTCTTACTTCAAAGGAGATGCAAAGTGTGCTTGGACCTTTGGAATCCGGCTGGTTGGTTCAGGGCCCAAAGGTAAGAGAATTTGAAAACAAATGGTCGTCTTTCACTGGGGCAAAACATTCCATCGCCGTTACCTCCTGTACTTCTGCCTTACACTTGTCGCTTGCTGCCTTAGGCTTCGAAAGGGGGGATGAAGCCATCGTGCCTGCATTTACTTGGATCTCAACTGCAAACGTAATCGAACATTTGGGAGGAAAAGTCATATTCTGTGACATTGATCTGAACACTTTCAACATAGATCTTGATAAAATTGAAGAAAAGATAACCAAACGCACAAAGGCCATTCTTCCCGTTCATCTTTTTGGGCTACCTGTGGAGATGGATCCAGTTCTTGAGATTGCCCAAAAGCATAACCTCCTAGTCGTCGAAGATGCAGCTTGCGGATTTGGTTCTAGGTACAAAGAAAACCATGTCGGAACTCTTGGAAATGCGGGTTGCTTTAGCTTTCATCCTCGAAAGTCCATAACCACGGGAGAAGGTGGTATGATTACTACCAATGATCATTTACTTGCTGAAAAACTCCAAATACTTCGCGATCATGGTGCTTCCATGAGCGACTTGCAAAGGCATTTGGGCAATCGGCCTTACCTTTTGTCGGATCACCCGGAGGCTGGCTACAACCAAAGAATGACCGATATACAAGGTGCTTTGGGATCTTCTCAAATGGATAGGGCTAGTCAAATTTTGTTGGAACGAAAACGGTTGGCTGAAAGATATGACGAAGCGTTTAAGGATTTGAAATGGCTTCGCATTCCATGGCGGGAAAAAAGTTTCGAACACGCTTATCAAAGTTACCCATGTTTATTTGGAATCGACCCTCACGCACCAAACTCGGTCGCGATTGCAAATAAATTTCGTAATCAGTGGATGGATAATCTTTTCAAAGAGGGAATTTCTACCAGGCCCGCGACTCACGCAGTTCACATGCTTACTTATTATTCAAAAAAATATCGTCTGAAGCCGCTTGACTTTCCAAATGCTTTTGCCGCTGACCAGCTAAGCATATCCTTTCCTCTCTTCAACGGCATGAGGGATGAAGAGCAAAATCACGTCATAGACAAAATACTTCAGTTGAATCCTTTCTAATGTGTGGCGTTGTAGGCCAGATTAATTTTGACGGAAAACCGGTGAAACGGGAATTTTTGAAAAAAATGACTGACTCCATAGCTCATAGGGGTCCTGATGGCGTCGGTCATTGGGTTGAACAGAACATTGGACTGGGTCATCGAAGGTTGACAATCATAGACACCAGTCCAGCAGGGCACCAACCTATGGTTTCAGCAGATCAAAGATACGTGCTGTCCTATAATGGTGAAATTTACAATTTTCGAGAGTTGAGAAAGGAGTTGATGGACATGGGATACGCATTCAATTCTAAATCAGATACGGAAGTTGTCCTTACTTCGCTCATTGAGTGGCAGGAGCATGCCGTGAAAAGATTTAATGGAATGTTTGCTTTTGCATTATGGGACAGAAAGTTCAAAATCCTACTGCTCGCTAGAGATCGGTATGGCATAAAACCACTTTATTATTCCATGACTGCCCAAAGAATAATTTTCAGTTCCGAGCAAAAGGCGATTTTAGCAGACCAAACATTTGAAAGGACAATAAACAAGGAAGCATTGCTTGAGTATTTTACCTTCCAGAACATCTTCACGGATCAGACACTTTTGCAAGGCATACAACTTTTTCCAGCAGGTCATTATGCCAAGATTGATTTTGCTTTTTTAAGCCAGGGACTTAAAAAAACCCGTTATTGGGACTATCATTTTTACAGTCCTGAAATTGAAGCCCCGAAAGAAGACTATCACGAAGAATTGGATCGCCTTTTCAAACAAGCGGTAAATCGCCAACTTGTTAGTGATGTGGAGCTTGGAAGTTATCTTAGTGGTGGATTGGATTCCGGCTCAATCTCTGCCATAGCTGCATCAAATTTTCCTTATCTCAAAACCTTTACTTGTGGATTCGATCTGAGTTCCGCTTCAGGAATTGAACTGGCATTTGATGAAAGAGAAAAAGCTGAAGCTATGTCAGCCAAGTTTAAAACTGAACATTATGAAGTGATTCTGAAAGCTGGCGATATGGAACGTTGCCTGCCGAATCTAGCCTGGCATCTGGAGGAGCCTAGAGTAGGGCAAAGTTATCCAAACTTTTATGCAGCCAAACTGGCAAGTAAGTTTGTCAAGGCAGTGCTTTCTGGAACTGGTGGAGATGAATTATTTGGTGGATATCCTTGGAGGTATTATCGAGCCGCTAAGGTAAAAAGTTTCGACGGTTATATAGATGATTATTACTTATATTGGCAAAGACTTATACCCAATAAGATAATCTCGAAAATCTTTGCTCCCATTTGGGGAGAGGTCAGGGAAGTTTGGACAAGGGATATATTCAAAGATGTCTTTTCGAATCATTCCAATCAATTGGAATGTCCTGAAGACTTCATTAATCATTCGTTGTATTTCGAAGCCAAAACCTTTCTGCATGGACTTTTCTTGGTTGAAGACAAACTAAGCATGGCTCATTCCCTCGAAAACAGGGTGCCATTCATGGATAATGATCTTGTTGATTTTGCCATGCAATGTCCAATTCGGTTGAAATTAAACAACCTTAGTACAGTGAAGAATATCAACGAAAATGATCTTGGGAATAAGTCTAACCAGTACTTCCAAAAAACAAACGATGGGAAGCAGATCCTTAGAGACATGATGACAAAATACGTTCCGTCCAATGTAACTCAGGCAGTGAAACAGGGCTTTTCCTCTCCGGATGCAAGTTGGTTTAAGGGCGAAAGTATTAAATTCGTCAAAAGAACTCTTTGCGAGGAAGACGCGAGGATTTATGAATTTTTTGACAGAAAAGCTACCATTTCACTCTTAGAGGAGCATTTTAAAGGTCAACAAAATAGAAGATTGCTTGTTTGGTCTTTAATTAATTTTGAAACCTATCTTTCATTATACCTGTGATCTTCGATAGTTTGACTCATTGTACGACAAGGGGTAAGTGGTTTGATACTCATCACGACGCCAGTGAAAACCGTCTTTTGAAGTGCCTTGCTCAACACAATGTAGACAAATGGATTATTTCGGGTCTTATTGAACCTGAAGCGAATACCTTTGTTTTGGATGTCTCCGCAAAATATCCCAAAAGGTCCTTTCCTGTTCCCATGATCAGGAAAGAGGGCGAGGAGGGTTTGCAATTGCAAATTCTCAATTATGTGCGCAAAGGAGCAAAGGGAATAAAAATACACCCTAGATTCAGCGACACCAGTCTTTCAGAAAAATGGATTACAAATCTTTTGAGGATTTGCCAAAAATACAACCTTGCTGTGTTTATATGTACGGTGCCTCGATTGCATGAGTTTGGTTCTTCGACTTTTCAAGACAATCTGATCCGCATTTGCATAAATTATCCAGATGTAAAGTTTGTATTGCTTCACGGTGGTTACTTGCATGTTCTAAAAGTAAGCGAAAGCGTTCGAAGTTTGGATAATGTAATCATTGATCTATCGGCGACACTGCCGCGTTTCTATGATTCTTCCATAGGAATGGACATAAAGTATTTGTTTCGGAAGTTAGATGAGAAACTATGCATTGGTACCGATTTCCCCGAATACACTTACAAAGATGTCAAATCTGCACTTCGTTATTTGAATATTAGTTGGGAAAGCGCCGAGAAAACAGGCGTTCTCGGTGATAATCTGATGAACTTTCTGAATTTCAAATGATCAATTCTAAAGATCGCGAATCATATCTAAAAAGATATGACCAAAGGCTGGAAATTTATGGTTATGATCCAAGGGCATTAGGATGGGGTGGTGGCAAGGAAAGGCAAAGACTCCGTTTTAGAAAACTTTTCGAAATTTCTCGCTTTATTGACAAAAAGATAACTTCAGTACTCGATGTGGGCTGTGGTTTTGGTGACTTTTATGAATTTATAGCGCTAGATTACAATGAAGTTTCCTATCATGGACTGGATATCAACGAAAATTTGTTGAATATTGCATCGGAAAAGTATCCCAGGGAAGGTAGATTCACTCTCGGCACGCTTTCAGAGTGTAAGTCTAAAATTTCCCGACCAGACGTGGTGATTGAAAGTGGAATGTTTAATGCAAAGTTAGAGCACGAATCTCAAATTGAATATGTTAAAAATTCGGTCAGGGAAATGTATGAATTTTGCAAATTTGGAGTCGCGGCTGACTTTATGACGGATCGGGTGGATTGGGTTGCTGACGGGGCATTTCATTTGAAGCCTGACTTAGCCTTGGAAATAGGTTTTGGCATTACCAAAAAAGTAATCCTGAGACATGATTACTTACCTTATGAATATTGCATTTATCTCTTGAAATAGATTCATGGAACTGAAGCAAAAAATTACAAATTTACTCACCACCAATAAAATATCGACTACAGAGGTTTGTGATGTAATGGGTAAAGTAGGGAATTTGGAGGGTATACGACCTGTAAACCAAGGTCTGTACGCTGCTGGTGAGGTGTTCTACTCGTTTGCACATGATGAAACAAATTTTGACTTGCACAGGCAGTTGGAAAAAATTGAGAAAAACCAGATTGCTTTCATTGATTCGATAGATTGCGGAAATAGGGCAGTAATCGGTGACCTTGTTGCGAAATATCTTTTGCTATACAAAGGAGCAAAAGGAGTAGTAACCAACGGTTACATGCGTGATGCAAATGAACTCATAAAGCAACGTAGATACGTCTGGTGTTCGGGATTGACTCCAATTGGATGCCATAATCACAACAAGATTTCATCAGAAAAAACCGCCGAGCAAGTTCAGAAAAGAAAAAAAAATTTTGAAAATTCCATCCTCGTTTGTGATGATTCTGGGACATGTTTGATCGAAGAAGAATTCATCAACGATGATCTTATTCGGAAATTGGAATACATCGAATTGCAGGAAGACATTTGGTACTTTTGTATAGACACCCTGAAATGGAGCACTTACGAAACGGTCGCTTTGAAAAGATATATGGAAGAACCCGAGTTATTACCGAAGATATTTAGAGACAAACTATTAAATTTAGATCCATGATTTGTTCATGAAATCTTTGCTCTTGATTGGAGCAGGAGCTTTTCAAGTAAAAACTATCAAAAACCTATCTGAAAACGGGTTTGAAATAATTGCTGCAGACGGAAATGCAAGTGCTCCGGGTTTTGCGTACTCAAGTCGCTCGGAGTGCATTGACATCAGGTCTAAGGATAAGATTTACGAATTAGCGAAGAAACTAAATCCTGATGGTATCATGCCTATGAACGATTTTGCGACCAGATCTGCTTTTTATGCATCACAAAAAATGGGCCTTCATAACCCAACTTATCTTTCAGGAATTTGCGCTAATGACAAGGGAATCATGAGAGAGATTTGGTCTCATGAGGAAATTTTGCAACCCCGGCATATGGTTCTTACACACCTCCTTGATGATTCTTCAGGAATTGACTTTTCCTATCCTTTTATTGTTAAGCCTGCTGACTCGGGGGGAGGGGGAAGAGGAATTTCAATTTGCTACTCAGTTGATGATTTTAAGAAAGCTCAAGCACATGCTTTTCAACATGCAATGAGAAACAGAATTCTCATTGAAGAGTTTGTCAACGGAACTGAAGTAACCGTTGAATCCCTGATTTATAGAGGTGAAGTCATAAACCTGACAATCAGCGACAAGGTCAAAGCGGATTCGAAATATAGGGTTGCCACTTCTCTTAACTTCCCTTCCTTTTACGATGATGCCATTGTATCCAGAATTTATTCTAAGGTTACACTTGCCATCGAAGCTCTTGGGATCATTGATGGCGCTGCCCACACGGAACTGATAATTTCTGAAGATTTAGAGAAGATTTGGCTTATCGAAACGGGTCTTAGAGGGGGTGGTGGGCATGTTTTCTCTACTATTATTGAAGAGGTTACCGGTGTAAATGCACCTCTTGAACTTGCGAAAATATGCTGCGGAATGGATCCGAAAATTAATGTCGAAAAAAAATCCCACTGCACTTATCGCTTTTTCAATCCTGAGGAAAAGGGAATTTTAAAGAATGTAAATTATGCCTCAGATCTTCCGAAAAGCGATGGCGTACTTGATTTTGGTATATCTTTGAAGAAGGGTGACAGGTTTGATGGTTTAGTGGACAGCATGCATAGGGTAGGCTATGTGGTTACACGGGGGACAAAACGAGCAGAGTCAATTCAAAGAGCAAATCTCATTGAGAAAAATATTTCTTTTAATTTCGAGAATTAAAGGGAAGTATCATTAAAAAAAGGTAACTTATCAGATATTTTACTAATCCTTATCTCTTCTTATCTGATCAATGTGCTCAAAGAATAGATAAAAATGTTATTTTTTTTTATAAGTTCTTTTTTCTTATTTTATATTCACTATTTATGTATAAACAAATTTTATTTAGAGATATTATATTCATAGATAAGTCTCAATTATATATATATTTTATAAGCTTTTTTCAGTATGCCTATTTATTTTTAATAGTTATTGGTTTTCTTTTTAAGAAACTCAGTTTTGTTTATGCTATAAATTTCCTAATATTATCCTTTTTACTTAATATTAAAATTGGTTATAATGTGGAAGATTTTCTAGCTCAAGTATCTTCCTTCTGGATGATATTCATATGTTGCGAGAAAATTCGTTTTGGTAATTTTCAACTTTCTCTCAGCAGTACTGAAAGTGATGTTTCAATTTGGATTTATCTTTTCGGAATAAATCTATGTCTTTCTCAATTTATTTCTGGAATAAACAAACTGTATGATCCCATCTGGATTCATGGAGATGCGATGTATTACGTGACGAGTATTCCATGGA
>CACMZN010000004.1 GCA_902618175.1 uncultured Verrucomicrobiota bacterium | reverse complement strand
TCAGAAACATTGGCGTCTTTCAAAAGATCGCCAAGCACGGGAGGTTCATCCACATCCAGAATTTCCAGGATTACCGTGCGTATGGAACTTGCCGAGGGTTGCCCATCATCGGAAGCATTGAGTTCGAAAAACAATGATGAATTTCCCAGATTGCCTTCGTAATCCATATCTTCAGGATTTGCGATGGTCACCATACCGGAAAGCTCATCAACCTTAAACCGATTGGCGGCATCATTATTAAGAGAAAACCTGACTTGATCCCTTTCCGGATCTTCGACGCTCGGTTGGTAGAGCACGGAAACGTTTTCCCTGACTGCCAGTGAGATCGTCAAATTGCCGTCCAGGTCGGTGAATACGGGTGGATCATTCACGGGTGTGACCATCACTGAGATTAGATATTTGCGATATTCGAATCCATCATCGGAAACTCCGATTTCCAAATCGTAGGTATTTTGCAAGTCTGCATCCATTGGGTTCTCATAATTCGGCGCTTCCTTGAACCGCAAGACACCATCCAGGGCTCCAATGGTGAAAACCATTTCATCGTCTCCACCAGTTATCTTCCAATAAAAAGTGCTCGCAGCATTGCTTAGATCATCCGAGTCGTTGGTATCAAAATCGTAAACCAAGATTACATTCTCATCTACCTTAATCGATCCTTCCAGGGGAAGATTTTCAATTTTAGGCAAGTCGTTTTGAGGGAACACGTTAACAATCACCTTTACCGAATCCGTTCCTTGATCCGAGTCCGTGACGGTGACTTCGAACTCGTCGAATCCATTGGTGTTGGGAAGGGGGGTGTAAGTCAATACCCCCGTCTGCGGATGAATGAAAACCTCTCCACTATCGGGCTGAGAACTTTGAAAAACTAGATCATTCGGATCTTCCTGATCCGTTGCATTGACGTCGAAAGTGATTTGATTGTCCTCATCGATGTTGAGTATGAGCGGATTGGAATGCAGAAGGTTTGGATCCTCCATCGCATTCAATACCCGTATGCGTACCGAACCATTGTCCTCCGCTCCCAAGTTGTCGAATACACGAACAGTAAATTCGTAGATGTTGTCGGTATCCGAATCCATTGGATTTTCCCGATCTGGCGGAGTCTTGAAATTAAGCAATCCTTCCTGGGAAATTTGAAACATGGTGGCATCGGATCCCACCACTTCCCATTCAAATCCGGAAGTCGTTTCCACATCGGTGACGTTGAAGTCGAATATGGTGGAGTCTTCGTTTTCCACATAAGTCAAAGTCTCCTCAAAATCTGATATGGATGGAAGATCATTAACCGATACGATGAGGAGATTAACGTCAATTTCCACGAAGTTGTTGGCCAAGTCGGTGATTTTGAAGGTCATTGCATCCCGACCCGAAATGTTTGACCCAGGCAGATAAGTAATCTGACCATTGTAACTAGGCAGAAGACTGGTTACGTTTCCTTCGCTCGGTTCCTTGCCCGCAACCAAGTCGTAGGTGAGCGTCTTGCCCTCGGGATCGGTGACGACGGAAGCGAGATCAAGGAGAATCGATTCGTCCTCATTCGTGGTCAAACTTAAAGCTGGCTCGGACAGAACCGGATTCTCATCGAAGTCGAGGACGCGAACCGAGATCGGGATGCTCCCATTGGCATCATAAAAATCAGTCACGCTTACAACCATTTCGTAACGATTTATGCCCCCACTTGACTGATCTTTCTCATAATCCGGATCTTCCCTAAATTTCAACAAACCTTCCTCGTCTATGTAAAACAACTGATGATCCATATGAGTGGAATCACCATTTTTGGGTCCGATGGACCAATAATAAATTCCCGCCGGTTCACTCTGATTGATCTCATCGGCATCGGTGAAGTTGAAGTCATAGACGGGGAAAACGCTGGAAGTCGTTTCATTGAAGTCAATGACGTTGCCGGTCGGAACCGTGGAGATGATGGGCGTATCGTTGAGTGAATTGACGACCAGTTCAACTTGCACGGATAAGCTGCGGTTCTCGTCTTCCGAATCGTTGAGAACGAATTCTATGGTTTCTTTTCCGAACTTATCTTCACCGGGTACGAAAAGTAGTTCTCCCGTACTTTCTGAAACGGTAATCTCTCCCAATTCCGTAGTCGCTTCGGAATAGTTGATCAATCCATTTTCCGGATCCACGACCAATGAACGGAGATCACCGGCTGCAGGCACCTCTTCATTGGTGTTGATGACTAATTTCTCTACATCGCTGAGATAAATGGGCTCGTCCACAGGCAAAACCTTTACAGTGAGTGAGAGTTCGGCCACCCCACCCTCTTCGTCCTGAACCTGAACCACTATTTCATAGCGATTGTCGAAGTCTGCATCCTCTGGATTTTCGTAGTCAGGGGCATTTTTGAAGAAAATCGAGCCATCGTCCTGATCCAAGTCGAACAATTCATAATCTGCGATACCTGAATCTTCCTTGAACTTCCATAAATAGGTGTCCGATAAATCATTGTCGTCAACGTCGGTCAAACTGATGAGGTTGTCGGAAGTTGGATGAACCGTTCTATTGTTTTCATAAACTTTGAATATATTCGAAGAGGAAGTCAGAACGGGAGGGTCGTTGACACTCTGAATCAAAATCTTCAACAGAATTTCAACGTCGTTGCCAGGCAGACTGTCTCGGATGACCCAGGTCATGTTGTCCTCGCCAAAGTAATCATCATCGGGCTCGTAGGTGAAGGTACCGGCGGTGCCATCGAGGGAAACGGCATTGCCCTGTGTCGGTCTGGCTCCTTCTTTGATGGAATATAACAAAGTTCCCTGTTCCGGATCTGAAACATAAGTTGACAGGTCAATGGGAAGAGATTGATCTTCCATCGTAGACAAGGTCAGGACCCCGTAAGTGTCGTTGGCATCGGTAAGGAAACCGTCGGTGAAGACTGGTTTTTCGTTTTCGTCGGTTACCTTGACGGTCAGATCCAGGTGCCCGACGTTGTTGTCCGGATCCGTTACCTTGACCCGCAATTTATATTGGTTGTCCTGACTTTCCGACTGGTCGTCGTCATAATCCGGGATGGAATAGAAATAAAGCGAACCATTGAGATCGTCGATGCGAAACTTGGAAAAATCATCATGGTTAGGCTGATCCTCAAAAGCACTTATACTCCAGCGATAATCACCTATCGTGGGGCTTGCATCATCAGGATCAGTAAAATTCAAATCGGAAACCATAGAGGTGGTGGGCAGGTTTTCAGTTACGGTGACAATGGTGACTCCACCCGGGGGTGAGATCACCGGACTGTCACTGGTGTTGGTAATCCTTATGGTCCCATTGACCTCAACCGGATCAGTGTCCGAATCCCAAAAACTAATGGTGTAATTGTCATCGAAAGCATCGGTGAAGGCATCCGGATTGGGGATAAAGGAGTAAGTTCCCTGCGCATCAATGGTGAGCACACCTTTGGAGGGCTGACTGACCACGTCATACACCACGGTCATGCCCTCCGGATCGTATACAAAATCAGAAAAGGATCCGTCAATTGGAACATTCTGCTGAGTGAGTATGGGAGGAAGGATGGTTGAGGTGGTGACCGGTTGTTCTTCCTCATTGGTGACACGAACCGTTATGTTCAAATCGCTGAAAGCACTGTCCGCATCCGCCACTCGCACGGTCAGTTTGTAATCATTCATCTGTTGTATGGTTGATCCGATGGATTTGCCGTCCTCATAATCAGGTGGATTGATGAATCGAAGTTTTCCATTTCCGGAATTGACGTAGAAATAATCAAAGGGATCAATTTCACCTGATATTTGGCGCAAGCTCCAAAAGACCAGGTCGTTGGACGCATTGCCGTCCGTATCGTCTTCATCAGTCGCGTTAAAATCATAAATGGTCACGGATGCTGAGGTGTTTTCCAGTACGGTTATTAAATTTGCCGGAACTTCGTCAATGACCGGTGCGTCGTTCTGATCGATGACGTTTACAAATATTGAAACGGGGATCGTGTTGGAATTGATGTCGGTTACCGTGAAATTGAAGTCATCCATTCCCGATTCCTGAGGTTTGGGGGAATAAATGAAGGATCCACTTGACGTGACCAAATCCCTTATGGTTCCAGTTATGTTGCTATCCGGAGTGGTTTGTGAGAAAGTCATGCTCAATCCCTCGGGATCCGTGATGAATTCACTGAGGTTTATCGACAGATCGGTGTCTTCCATGGTATCGAATGAACCGGTGTATGATTCAGATAGTACCGGAGGTTCATCAACATCCTGAACTTGAACGCGCAAGTCGTAACTACCATGCAAACCCTGCGAGTCGGTTACTTTTACGGAAATCTGGAATACGTTGTCAGTTGTTCTATTGTTCTCGTAATCAGGAGATTCCTGAAATTTGAGTTCACCTTCGTATTTGGAAAGATAAAGGAATTGATAATCCATACTGTTTAAATCAGTGGAAGGGGGACCGATTTCCCATTCATATAAACCTAGTGGGTTGCTCGCATTTGCCTCATCGGCATCGGTATGGTTGAAATCATAAAGCACAGAGGTGGCGGAGAAGTTTTCAGGTATCAAAATACGATCGTTTTCTATGATCGTGACTACGGGAGCGTCCTCAACATTGTTTACCGTCACGGAGCAATTTATCTCCAAGAATTGGTTGGTGTTGTCGGAGGCGTTGAATTCGAAGAAATCATTTCCGAAAAAATCCGTGTTGGGAATATAAGTGAAATTACCCTCGGTGGGATCAAAGTATGTGATTAACCCGTTGGATGGTTCCCTCAAGAGGGTAAAAGTCAACTGACTGCCCTCAGGATCCGTGACATAATTAAGCAGGTTGTCCTTGATCTCAACTTCCTCGTTGGTTGCGAAGATGGATGGTTTCGATGCAAGAGGAGGTTCCTCAACATTGGTCACGAGAATGGTCAAATCGACCGAAGAATTGAGGTCCGTGGGATCGGTTGCATAAATCTTCATCTCATAGCGGTTGATCTGACCTGCAGACAAGTCGCTTTCCCGATCAGGTGAACTTAAGAATCTCAATTGACCGGTAGTCGGATCGAGTTGAAATTTCAGGTAATCGGTATGATTGAAATCATCCGCTTTGGGATACAAACTCCAGAGGTAGGAATTGGAAACGTTTGCATCCGTGTCATCAGGATCCGTAAGATTAAGATCATAAATGACGGTATCACGGGGTGTATTTTCCGCAATTTCCACCAACCCACCTGCCACGGCGTCAATAGCTGGAGGGTCGTTCACACCATTTATAATGAAAGATGAGGCAACATTCACACTTTGTCCCGAAGTATCGGCAATTCGGAATTCGGCAGAGTCACTTCCGGTTTCATTTTTATTGGGAATGTAAACAAAAGTTCCATCGCTGTTTAAATTAATCGTACCCTTGCTGGCATTGACTTCCAGGGAGTAAGAGAGAGGTTGCCCCTCAGGATCCGTCACCGTTCCAATTAAGGAGCCATTCACTTCAGTTTCTTCAGATGTGTTGATTGTGGGGATCAAAGTGAGATTTTGCTTCAACTGCTCGTCAAGATCCTGAACTTTGATTCTGAGAGTAATCAGATGACTTCCTCCGCTCGAGTCTGAGGCATTGACGTCGAATTCATACTTGTTTTCCCCACTAACAGATAAGTCATCTTCAAAATCAGGGGATTCAATGAAACGAACCCCTCCAGTGCTTAAGATCGTAAAAAGCTTGTAGTCGTTATGGGATGCGTTTCCGTCTTTGGGGAGAATTTCCCATTCATAGATTCCGTTCAATTCGGAATCGTCCACATCTGTGAGGTTGAGATCAATGACATCAGTATTAGCATCCGTATTCTCATCAACGTAAATCAAACCGCTCCACATCGTTTCATCGGAAATCACCGGATCGTCGTTGACCGGGAGAAACGAAACTCTTATCAGCATGATGTCGGTGAGCAAACCATCGGATACGGAGACGTTGAGATCAACGGTGCCCGAATCGTTGGCTTGGGCAATCAGGGAAAAGTTTCCATCAGCGGTAACAAACGCATTGTCATTGCTTGTAAGAAGTGTGAATGTGAGAGTGTCACCTTCGGGATCAGATACATACTGGTTCAGATCATGGCCTCGGAAATCAATGTCCTCGTCACTGCTCTCGGTGACGACTTCCGAGCGGAAAGAAGGAGATTCGTTGGTATTCAATGGTTGGATGCTGATCACCTGGGAATCGGATGCCCCACCAGTATCGGTCACTTGTACAGTGAGGGTGTAGCCAACTCCGGATTCAAAGTCATTGTCGGAAGCATTCTTGAAGCTCAGAGTACCATTTGATTCCAAATTGAAGAAAGTGTCGTTTCCATCGATTATGCTCCAAGACAAGACTTCCCCAGAATCCTGGTCGGATGCGGTAAGATTGGCAACCAATGTGAGTCCTTCGGTAATCGGAAAAGTATCGGTTGAAGTAATGACGGGTGCGTCGTTGGCGTCCACTATGGTTATGTTGTGTTCCAAATCCAGGAAGGCGGATCCACCGGAATCGGTGGCTCGAACAATAACAATGTATGAATTGTCGGCATTTGAATCCGTGGGAGATTCAAAGTTTGGAGCAGAAACGAAAGTGAGAACACCACTACTTGCGTTCACATCGAATTTCACTCGATCCAAAGAATTTGACACAGCGGGAAGAGAAAAGTCGATGGTACCCGAATCGGTGGCATCAGTGGCGCTCGCGTTGACGTCGGTGACGTACTGCGAATTTTCAACGAAAGATAGGGAACCATTGGTGGTGAAGTAAGGAGATTCGTCAACGTCCGTGATCTGAACGTTAAAAACTTGTTCGTCGGAGTTCCCTGATGCATCCTGTGCTCTCACCTGCACTTCATAAACGTTATTGTTGCCTGAATCGGAGGGAGATTCGTAATCGGGTTGTGTATCAGAGAAAGTCAGATCGCCACTGGATGAGTCTATGGTAAACTTTGCTTGGTCCGCTCCTCCAACTATGGAATAGGAAATGGTGTCGCCGGTATCGGGATCAGAGGCAGAAACCTGAATGGTCGATGGACTGTTTTCCTCTCTTTGCAATGAAACCGTGGCATTTCCATCAAAACTGGTGATTACTGGAGCTTCTTCCACTTCGCTTATGGTGACGTTGAAAGTAAGAGACGCGGACAATCCATCTGCATCCGCAACCTTGATCACAAAGGTGTCGCTTCCACTGTAATCCGTCTTAGGTTGGTAGTTGAAAGTGGTGGGTGCAGATCCGGTTCCATTGAGATCAATTGTAGCTCCAAACATGGGAGCAGTTTGAACCTGCCAACTCAGGGTTGCTTCATCTCCTGAGTCCGGATCGGATGCAGTGAGAGGAGAAGCCAAATCAGTCCAGTTCCAGGTTGTATCCTCTTCCAGGTTAAAAGTGATTGGAGAAGAGAGAGAAAAATCCGGAGCTTCATCAACATTGGTGATGGTAACCTCGAGGTCTTGAGAATCATCGGCGGTTCCCGTGCCATCACTCAAAATAACAGAAAGTTCATATGTTTGATCTCCGTCTGCTGAGGTGGACGCATCATAGTCGGGAGCATCGTTGAAGGTGAGCACGCCGCCCGTGGAAATGGCAAACAGGGAGGAATCCTCACCGGACAGTGAATAGGTCAAGGTTGCCTCATCTGCAACATCCGGATAATCCGGATCCGTTGGGTTAAAATCATGTATCTGTCCAGTTCCATTTTCCGCAAAAGATACTGCTATGGTAGAGGATTCGTTCAAGCTGGGTGAATCATCCGAGGAATCCTGTGTGACGGTCACCGCAATGCCAAAGGTATCCGTCAGGCCCGATCCGTCTTTTACCGTAAAGGTCAGGGTTTCGGAACCAAAGAGGTTGGAGGTAGCGGAATAATGAGCCTTCAATGTGGTTCCCGTGTTAAAGTCTGCAGCGGTGTAAACGCCTTCCGACAAGGTTGCCAGAACCGTGGAATTCGCACTGTCCTTAAGAGTAATCGTACCTATGGTTCCATTGGTCCGATTGGTGTCAAACTTCCAATACACCTGGTCACCATCTTCATCAATGGCGGTCAAAGAGACTCCCTCATCCGGCCATGAATCGGGTATGTTGTCTTCGCTAATGGAAATCGAAGTGTGTGGAGAGGAACCACCAATACCTTCCTGAATGACAGGTGCCTCATTCTGGTCGGAAATCGAAAGGGTTACTGATACAAGGTGTGAAGATTGATAGTCGGAACTGGAATTGAAGTCGGAAGCATTGAAATCAATGCTGAATGAAATCAAATTGGCAGCTTCCCAAGTTTCAAAGTCTGGAGTAGGTTTGAAATTTATGGGATAATCGTATTTGCTTGATATGGAACTAGATGGACTTCCCACTTCAAAATATTGTGAATGGGTACCGGTAACATTTAGTTCAAGCGTGGGAGGAACGGAAAGCCCGTTCGAGTCCGGATCCGATATTCGTACCGTGGTAACCAGATTCTGGTTTTCTGAAAAAGAAAGGGAACCCCCACTTTCTCCACTGATGGATTCGATGACGGGCGGACTGTTCAGTTCTTCAATTTGAATGGTTGCCCGAAAAGCAATTTGCTCACCCGTGACCATATCCGTGGCATTCCAGTCAAAGGTATCGGCACCACTTTGAAATGTAGTGGGCGTGTAGGTAAGGGTGGTACCGGTCGTACTTTGAAAAACTCCCTTGGTCGGAGTAACCACCACCTTGTGCGCGATCAATGAATTTCCGTTGTAATCCGTTGGTAGAGAAATTGAGAAAGTAGCACTTGAAGAGGATTGGAAATTTTCCGTTACGTTGTAGTCGTAGGCAGGATAAGAAATTTGCCCATGCAAGACACTTCCAATTA
Source organism: uncultured Verrucomicrobiota bacterium (assembly GCA_902618175.1). Lineage (GTDB taxonomy): Bacteria > Verrucomicrobiota > Verrucomicrobiia > Opitutales > Seribacteraceae > Seribacter. Next base: position 77,189 of record CACMZN010000004.1, on the reverse strand, counting down.
ATAAACAAGCCAAGTTTGAAAGATATCTCATGTAAAAGGGGTGGATCATGAGAATTTTCAATTATGCAGGAGCCAACATAGATGGTACGGAGTGAAAAAAAGAGCTCACTTTTTACCAGCAACGGGGGTAATGCATGATATGAGATTGGGCAAATTCGACATCATTCGGATGATAAGAGCAAGATAAGTAACAATTTTGTTACATGCGGAAATAGATTTGGCAACCCTTATATCTCTTATAAATCATCGCTTCCATATCAAGAATTGCGTACACTCGAATTTTATTTTTCAAACGGTTTCAAAAATGCATTCTGGATTTGTTCTTGCCAGAAATGAACTCCGTCTCCAAGGCTTCAAAAATGAGTGAGCAAAAGAATTCATCTTATTGGAAGGAAAGTCTTTCCCTGGTAACCAAAATTCTGCTGGTTTGGTTTTCAGTCTCCTTTGGAGCAGGAATCATTTTCAAGGATTCGTTGGATCAATTCCAAATAGGACATGCTCCTCTTGGATTTTGGATGGCTCAACAAGGGTCGATTCTATGCTTTGTCACCCTACTGATCATCTACGCAAGGAAAATGAACAAGCTGGATGAAAAGTATGGATTCTCGGAAAAGGAAGACTGATGGAACAAACCCTTTGGAATTTCATTTTCATCGGTCTCACCTTTGCCGTTTACATTGGGATTGCCCTGTGGTCCAGGGCTGCATCCACCAAGGAATATTACACTGCCGGAGGAAGTGTCTCCCCTTTTGCAAACGGCATGGCCACTGCGGCGGACTGGATGTCGGCCGCAACCTTTATTTCCATGGCAGGAGGAATTGCCGCTGCGGGATATGGGGCTTCCAAGTTTTTAATGGGATGGACCGGAGGATTCGTCCTGCTCACAACCTTGATGGTTCCCTACCTGCGCAAGTTCGGAAAAGCCACGGTGCCCGACTTTGTGGGAGACCGCTTTTATTCCAATTCAGCCAGACTGGTTGCCGTCGTCTGCGCGATATTCATCTGCATGACCTACATCATGGGTCAGATGAGAGGGGTAGGAATCGTATTTTCGAGGCTTTTCGACATTGAAATCTGGATGGGCGTCCTGATCGGTGGTGGGATTGTTTTCTTCTATGCCGGACTGGGAGGCATGAAAGGAATCACCTATACCCAGGTTGCTCAATATTGCGTGATGGTATTCGCCTACACCATTCCGGTGGTGTTCATTTCCATGATCATCACTGGGAATGTAATTCCTCAGTTCGGTCTGGTTGGAAATTACCTGAAGGAAGGTTCGGAGCATACCGTTCCACTCATTGAAAAAATCAATCGTATCTCTCTTGATCTTGGATTCAAGGAATACACAGCTGGTTCGGATAACAAACTCGATTTGTTCTGCATAACTGCAGCCTTGATGGTTGGAACCGCCGGACTCCCTCACGTTATTGTTCGTTTCTTTACTGTAAAAAGCGTGAAGGCGGTAAGAAAATCAGCTTATTGGACTTTGGGCTTCATCGCTGTGATCTACCTGACTGCCCCTGCATTGGGTATGTTTGCCAGAGCCAATTTCATTGAAGAAATCAACCAGAAAACCTACCAAGCGGCTCCAGATTGGTTCAAAAATTGGGAAAATCAGGGAATGATTGCATGGGTCGATAAGAATCAAGATGAAATCATGCAATATCGAGCAGGAAACGTATTCCTAGGCAAACCCAAGTACGTAGACTCGAAACGAATAAAGCATGGACCTCGCCCCGTTGCTAATGAAATTGTCTCCACTTCGCAAAACGAAGTCTATTACGACAAGGACATCATTGTCTTGGCAAACCCTGAAATGGCTAATTTGCCTAAGTGGGTAATTGCTTTGGTGATGGCCGGATGTGTGGCGGCAGCTCTTTCCACAGCTGCAGGTTTGCTGCTCGTACTATCCACATCCGTCTCTCACGATCTGATGAAAAAAATCATCAAGCCCGACCTCACCGACAAGCAGGAAATGCGATTCGCCCGAATGGCTTCCTTCGGAGCCTTGGTGATCGCAGCTTATTTCGGGATCAATCCACCCTCCAGCTTCGTTGCAAAAACCGTTGCCTTTGCCTTTGGCTTGGCCGCTTCATCCTTTTTCCCCGCTTTGATCATGGGAATCTTCTCGAAGAGAATCAACAAGGAAGGAGCCATGGCCGGCATGGTTTGCGGAATTGGATTCACCTTAAGTTACATCATATACTTCCAGTTTTTAACCGAAAGCAAGGAATACTGGCTCAATATTTCCCCTGAAGGCATCGGTTTCGTTGGGATGTTGATCAATTTTGTAATTTCCTATCTGGTAAGCTCAATCACTCCCCCTCCTCCTGCCCATGTGCAAACTATGGTCGAAGACATTCGGATTCCCAAGGGAACCGGAGACGCCATTCATCACTAGGACGTAACTGCAAGCATATGCTTGGAGCATTCTCAAGTCTTTATTACAGGCAAAAGGAATGCAACCGAGTGTGTTTCAGTTCATTTTTCTTCATCAAATGAACCATGATGAATTCTAAAGCCTTGCCAAAAAGAAAAGGGGAATCATTGTAACTCAAAAGTAAAGACCTTAAATCCACCTCTTCAGAAAAAGTTCGGATCTCACCTCAAAATTGTATGAAAACCATCTCCTTTTTTCTGTTTTGCTGCACTGCGATCTGCCTGAGCGGTGAAATTTTCTCCCCCATTCCGCTTGGTTCGTTGGCAAAATCCAAAAAAACCTTCGTTTATCCGAAGCAATCCCAAGTGATCGAACCTAAAGGTGAAAAGGACTACTATCTTGGGTTTCGAATTTCACCACGCATTGGTTCTCTTGGGATTGGTTTGGAAATGGCGCAGGGAATCAGGCCGAATTTTGGAATACGATTTGGATATAGTGTTTTTACATGGGAAAAAAATGGTGAACGAAGCGGCAATGACTATGATTTGGATTTCACCTTGAGTAATTTTGCCATCATAACTGATTGGCACTTCAACCGCACTCCATTACGACTGAGCGGTGGAATTATATTTAACGCAAACGGCATCGACGGAAATGCCCTAAACAGAGGTTCCTTTGAACTCAACGGAGTCAGTTATGATTCCAATGAAATAACTGGAATGAACCTTGACGTAACCCACAATGCGGTTGCCCCATACATAGGTTTAGGTTGGGATTCCACTTTTGGAAAAGACAAAAATTGGGGATTCGTCGTGGATGTTGGACTCATCTATACAGGCAGTCCGGAAGTCGCCCTAGACATAAGGTATCTCTCCTTCCGACCTCCTTTGTCCAAACGTTTGGAAATTGAGAAAAATGCTCAAATCGAGGAGGGTGAATTGAAAGAAGAACTGGACGCTTTTCGTTTATGGCCCGTAGTCAGCGCCGGTCTATCCTATCAATTCTAGAAATCCATTTCACATTCCAAGTATGTGTGATCATCATTGTCCGCTGGTATCTTAAAATTGTTTTTTTTATCATGTATGTGGTTTTTTGGTCTTACAAACCACTTGATTTCTAAATGAGTAGATGTTTTTCATTTTGGATGATTTATCTGCCTTTTCTTCCATTTTTCCAAGAAAATCACCCTGACAGAACCCTTGAATTATGAATCAAACAAGAAGAAAATTCCTAGCGCAATCGACTTTCTTTTCCACCTTTGCGATCAGTGGAACCAAGTCCTCAGGTAAAATCATCGGTGCAAATGAACGAATCAATGTTGCTGTCTGTGGAATCAAAGCAAGAGGAACGGCTCATATGGGTGGTCATGGCAGGCAGAGGAACGTCGTCGTTTCTCATTTAGTCGATCCGGATGCCAGGCTCCACAAGGCGCGCAGTAAATTCGTTGACGACAAATTCAAGAATACGCCCCAGTGCGTACAAGATGTCCGAGAGGTCCTGGACAATAAGGAAGTGGACGTCATTTCCATCGCAACACCCAACCATTGGCATAGTTTGATGTCCATATGGTCTTGTCAGGCAGGCAAGGACGTTTTCGTCGAAAAGCCCCTGAGCCACAATCTTTTTGAGGGCCGCAAGCTCGTGGAAGCTGCCAAAAAATATAAGCGCATTGTTCAGCATGGAACTCAAAACCGTTCTCTCGGCAAGTGGTCGCAATTGGCCAACGAGATTGCTTCTGGAAAACATGGAAAGCTGGAAGTTGCCTTGGGCACATGTCACAAAAGGAGAGAATCCATAGGTTACAAGGAAGCCAAGTTACCACCCCCGGACTTGAATTATGATTTGTGGACAGGCCCGGCGACCAAACAAGAATATCACGAAAATCTTGTTCATTACAACTGGCATTGGTTTTGGAATTACGGAAACGGAGACATTGGAAACCAAGGAGTTCATCAAATGGACATCGCCCGATGGATGATTCCGGGAGCAGTTTGGCCCAAGAGCGCTTTTTCGCTCGGAGGACGTTTCGGATACGACGACCAAGGTGAAACCGCAAACACCCAATTAGCCATTTTCGACTACGGGCACTGTTTACTTGTTTTTGACGTGCGTGGTCTTGCGGGAAAAACCAACCTTGGTGTTTCCAATCACGTTTTCTTCAACAAGGATGCAAAACAAAAAAAGACAATAAGTCATGGAATCAAGGGAATCAAGGATCCCCTGGCGGCTCGAGGAGAGGTCGACGTTTTCGAAAATTTCATTCAAGCGGTTCGCAATCGTAGAGAAGAGGATTTGGATGCTCATGTTTTCGAGGGACATGTTTCCAGCGGCTTGTGCCATCTGGCCAACCTTTCCTATCGTCTAGGCAAAAAAACCAAGTTCAACAAAAAGAAAAAGTCATTTGGAGGGAACCGGAAAGCATATGAATATTTCGAACGCATGCAGGATCATTTGAAAGAAAACGGACTCAAACTGCAGGAAACAAATTACATTGTCGGACGAACGCTTCACTTCGATTCAAACACGGAAACCATAAGAGACGACGAGGAGGCAAACCGACTGCTCACTCGTGCCTACCGACCACCCTATGTGGTTCCAGTCAAAGTTTGAATGGCAGGATTCAATCGTTCCGTACCAGAGTGGGTTCTTGGCGCCATATGAGATAAACGGGATATTTGATTGCTTCATTCAAATAAGCTAGGATTCCAAGGTCTGATTTCCACCAGTTTCCCGAGTCAAAGATTTCATTGGCTGCCCCTGCCACCTGCACTTCAATTCCACTGTCTTGGAAAACTCGTTCAAATCCAAGCAAGGCTCGACGGGTATGGAATTCGTCGGTAACGATGATGATTCTCTTCCACTGCATTTTCTTAGCCATTGCCAGGGAATCTTGAGCTTCGTCAAAAGTGGAGGTGGCTCCTCCAGTAGTGGAAGGCAACCGTTTCCATTCAGCTTGCAACTTCATCCTGTTCGCTATTTCATTTGCAAAATCCAGATGACTGAGTTCTATACCTGCAAATCTTTTATTCTTTGGTTTTTCCTCCGTCACAAAGAGTAAAGGGGCATATCCTTGATGCCAGAGACGCAAGGTTTCCGGATTTCTTGTTTCTCGATTTCCAGACAAGCAGATCAAAGCATCCGCCCCCTTTTGAGCCGTATGAAGATGGAAAAAATTGGCATAGGCCGAAAAAATTTGTTTGTGCAATATTAAAATTAAACCCAGAAGCAGAGCAAAGCCACCGAACAACCAGAGCAATTTTGCTACAACTTTCACTGTTTGATCTTAAAGATTCCTTCTATTTCAACGCATGCATTGCCAGGCAATCCGGAAACTCCGAATGCGCTTCTCACTCCGACTCCGTTTTGTTCTCCCCAAATTTGCTTGAAGAGTTCACTGCATCCATTGATCACATGAGGATGTTGAGCGAAATCTGAATCCGCACTGACCATCCCCAATATTTTAACAATTCTCGACACTCGATCAAGGTTGCCCAGCTTGTGCCGCAAGGTTGCCAATATGTTGAGTCCAGCCTGTCTAGCCGAAGAAATCCCATCCTCCAACGTAAGATCCGTTCCTATCTTTCCTTTCAGCATAGTTCCATCGGAAAGTATGGGCAAATGACCTGAAACGTAAGCGAGAGAACCATCAACAAGGATAGGTTCGTACAAACCTGCCGGAGCCGGAACAGGAGGGAGAACCAATTTTAACTCCCTGATTTTATCTTCGGCTGTCATTTCCTTATAAAATAGGTTTTGGTTGAATGTGGGCAAGGGCCAATGTGAATTTACGAATTGCTCTCCCCGGGTAATTCCTTTCGATCACTTCTATGGTTAATTCAAACTATCTTTCCAGACGTGAAATTCTCGGATCCGCAGTTCTTGCCTCTTTCTCAACCATACCTGGAGCAAAGGCCCAAAAACAAAAGATGCCGAATCAAAAGAGTCGTCCGGTTCTCTTTGACGGAGCAACCATTCTTTTACAAGGAGATTCAATTACAGATGCTGGAAGAAACAAGAAGAAACCTGAACCCAATAAGCAACGTTCCTTTGGAAAAGGTTATGCGTGGATGGCAGCGGCAAGCCTATTGATTGAAAATCCAAATTCGAATCTTTCCTTCCATAACCGTGGAATTTCAGGAAACAAAGTACATCAATTGGCGCAGCGTTGGAAAAAGGACTGCATCGCCTTGAAGCCTGACATTCTAAGCATTTTGATAGGGGTGAATGACTTCTGGCATGGCCTGAATGGTCGATACGAAGGAAATGTCGAAACTTTCGAAGTTGATTATCGATCCTTGCTTGAAGACACCCTCCTAGCCTTACCCAAGATTCGTTTGATCATCTGCGAACCCTTTGTCCTGAATTGCGGGGTGGTCACTGACGAGTGGTTTCCCCAATTCAGAGAATATCAAGCAGTCGTTCAGAAGTTGGCCCTTGAATTCGATGCGGTTTTTGTGGACTTTCAAAAACTATTTGACCAAGCGATCAAGCACGCTTCCCCTGAGCATTGGGCAGGGGATGGAGTACATCCCACTCCTCACGGTGCTTCTCTCATGGCGCATTATTGGATCCAAAAGACAACAGGATGAAGAATATCTTCAACAAACTTGAATCCCTTGCAAAATATTCATGAAAGCCTGGCAATTGACTGCTCCCAAGAACTTTCTTCTTCAAGAGATTCCCGAACCTAACGAACCCGGACCTGGTGAAGCCTTGATCAGAACTTCTCGAATGGGAATTTGCGGGACTGACGTGAGTTGCTATTTCGGTCGGTTTCCCTTTTTTGACTATCCCCGAATTCCAGGACATGAATTAGGGGTTGAAGTATTAGCTCTTGGAGAGGGCGTGATGAACCTGAAGATTGGAGACCGTTGCTCGGTCGAACCCTATTTGAATTGCGGTGAATGTTATGCCTGTGACAAAGAACGTGGCAATTGTTGTGAAAATCTTAAGGTCTTCGGGGTGATGACCAACGGCGGACTGTGCGAAAGATCTTTGATTCGAGCCGACAAGCTTCATCCATCGGAACAACTCTCTTTTGAGCAGTTGGCGCTGGTTGAAACTTTAGCGATTGGATGTCACGCTTCCGACCGGGGAAACCCGAAGGCGGGTGAACATACTTTGGTGATCGGCGCAGGTCCAATCGGTCTGGCAACTCTGGAATTTAATCGTCTTACTCAAACTTCGCTTTCGGTGATGGACATGTCCGAGGAAAGATTGGAATTTTGTCGACGAAATTATGGGATCCACAACCTTATTCATTTTCGGGGAGATGGATCGGAAAAAGAAAAAATCAAGGAAATCACGGATGGTAATTTCTACGACTTGGTAACCGATGCAACTGGTAATTCTGGCTCCATGTCAGGGGCCTTGGAGTATGTCGCGCACACTGGCCGTCTGGTCTACGTCGGCATAACCACCAGTGAGATTTCTTTTCCGCATCCAAGTCTTCATCGTAGAGAAGTCAGCTTGCTCGCTTCCAGAAATGCCTTGCCCGGAGATTTTCCCCGCATCATAGAATTGATTGAAAGAGGCATCATCAACACGGAGCCGTGGATTACACAACACATCAAGTTTGGAGAAGTTGCAGAGAAATTCGTTGAAACGACTCGGGCTGAGAACGGTAACTTGAAGGCAATCATCGAGGTGGATGAGTAGACTCGTCATTTGCATCGGAAATTTTCAAAATTCTTGTGAAGCAAACCATTCTAACTTTTTATCAATTTGCGGATTTACCCGACTTCGAAGAATGGAAACCTCATTTGATCAAAATTGGGGAAAAGAACAACATTGTGGGTACCATCGTTCTTGCCCGGGAAGGAATCAATGCGACCATTTCCGGAACTACTCAAGAAATCGAAGTTTTTCTCTCATGGATAAGAAAGGATTCTCGTTTCACGAAGATGAATTACAGCGAGAGCATCTCAGACCGTACGACTTTTTATCGACTGAAGGTAAACTTGCGTAGAGAAATCGTCACCCTTGGGGACCCTTCGGTCAAACCCAGTGAATTGGTTGGTCAGCACATCGAACCGGAGGAGTGGAATTCCTTGACTTCCGATCCGGAGATTGTGCTCATAGACACGCGAAATGATTATGAGATTGCTCTTGGTACGTTCACAGGTGCCCAAAATCCGAAAACCAAGAGCTTCCGAGAATGGCCTGCATTTGTGGAAAAATCACTCAAGAATCATAAAAAAACTAAAGTGGCCATGTTCTGCACTGGTGGAATTCGGTGCGAAAAAGCATCTTCTCATCTATTGCGAAATGGTTTTGAGGAGGTGTATCATCTCAGGGGAGGGATCCTGAATTATTTGCATAAGATAAGTCCGGAGAAAAGCAAGTGGCATGGAGAGTGTTTCCTTTTCGATCATCGCGTCTCAGTAACGCATGGACTTGTTGAAGGGGAAGCCAGACTCTGCTTTGGATGTCGCTTGCCTCTGAAGACCCAAGATCTCTCATCATCGAAATATGAAGAGGGGGTATCGTGTCCTCATTGCTTCGATTCATTAACCAGCGAAAAAAGAACCGGTTTGCGGGAGAGAAACAAACAAGTCGTATTGGCAAGGAGAAGAAACACTTCGCACATAGGCCTGAAAATGCCCGAATCGATCTGAAGGATCAAACCACTGCATTTGTCCGAAATTAAAATTAGACTCAACTTTGAATTTTTCTTGCAATGATAAGAAAGGAAAAAGAAAAAACTGAACTCAGCCAAGAGACGACCGATCATGAATTGCCCACTTCTTGGAAAAGCGGTTCCCTCAAATACGATGAATTGCAGCCTATGGCTAAGGGTGGAACAGCTAAGATCTTCTCTACCCATGATCAGAATCTTTCGAGAAACGTCGCATTCAAATCGCTTCATGCCGACTTGCGTGATTCCGAGATCGAGAGCAGACGCTTCGTCCGCGAGGCAAGGGTAACCGCAAACATTCAACATCCTGGAACTTTGCCGGTTTACGAACTCGGACGGGACAGGGAAGGCAACCTTTTTTTCACCATGAAAAAAGTGGAGGGAAGGGATTTGAGAAAAATCCTTTTTGATCTGGCTCAAGAGGTTCCCGAAGTGGTGGACAAGTTTCCTCTTCCTAGAATGGTTGACATTCTGATTCAGGTAGGGCAAACGGTCGCGTACGCTCATGACTTGGGAGTAATTCATCGAGACTTAAAACCTGCCAATGTCATCGTCGGAGAATTTGGTGAAGTGTATGTTTTGGACTGGGGCTTGGCGAAAGTTTTAGGAAACAAAAGTCTTTCACAAAAAAAAATTCCCGAAGAGCCTCCGCTTTCCGACCTCAAACTGACTCCGACCGGCAGGCATTACGGAACACCTATGTACATGTCCCCCGAAATGGCGAGTGGTTCTCCGCAAATCGATCATCGTTCGGACGTCTTTTCACTGGGAATGATGCTCTTTGAAATCTTGACCTTGAAACCTCTCGTCGAAGGATCGGATGTTTTTGAAATCAAGGAGAAGATTCTCGAAAAACCTTTCCCTCTTCCCAGAGAAGCGGCACCTGAAAAAAACATTCCGAAAGATTTGCAAGCGATATGCATGAATGCTCTTCGAAAAAGAAAAAGCCATCGATACCAGGAACTTATGTCCTTTGTCGAAGATCTAAAGAGATTCCGACACGGTGAAGCGGTCTCCGTTTATTCCTATTCAGGTTGGGAAAAACTCACGAGATGGAACAATCGACACGCAGTCACCATACTTGCGATCCTGTCTGCTTTGACGGGTGCAGGCTTGCACGCGTTGCTGACCAATGGATAGGTTTGCAAAAAAACCTACAGGTCAGGAAATAGACTACCACCCTTTCCAATCTTCTTGGCGCGGCAATCCTTGCAGACGCAGTTTGCGCCATGGTCGCTGGTATCGAATTCCTCTTCTTTTTGGATTAATTGATCAAGCAAATCCTCCGATTTTTGCGGAAGCATCGCCCTGCCCTTGGCAACTTGAGGAATCATTTCCTCCTCTCTCTCACTGGTGGACGAAATGGATTTTTCCATGGACGAATCAGAACCTGATGAAGGAGCAGCAATGGGCTTGGGTTTGTTTTCGGAAGAAACCATTTTGAGAAGATCCTTGGGTATCTCCTTACCGAGCACCCTACTTCTTTGGACATACTTAGGAATCAAGGAGTCGACGAAATTCGAGTCCGAATGCTTCAAAACCGCAAGATATTTGTCGCTATTCATCTGAGCAACGACCAAAAATTCGGGAGAAGACGGATGATATCGCAATGCTCTTACACTCTCTCCAACCGCGACTGGCATACGAACCGAGCCAGATTGGTCCTGTAACGTCAGCCCCTTGTTTTTAAGCTTCAAAACCAAGGGAAATGCCAAGGAAGAATTACTTTTTGCCCATCCCATCACCTGTTCGATTGAAGATTTACCTAACTTCCTTTCATCCGATGCGGAAAGCTCCTTCGATGGAGCCGTTGGCTTTTTTGCTCGAACCAGGTCATCCCTAGCTTCCGAAAGTTCTTGTTCCGTCTGTCTCAAACGATTACGCAAATCTTGAGAATTGGTCATACTTTCAGACAAATCTTGGGCCAATTCCGCATTCTCCTTTTGAAAGTCTTCTTGCCTAATCTTCAATTCTTGCACCAACTCCTGGTTCTCATCTTCCAGGCGTTTTTTCAAACCGAGGTAGAAATCCTCGTTCGCTTCCAACTTGTCGACTTTTTTTGCCAAGCTCTTGGCCTCGTTGATGGAAGAATCATCACTTGCAACAAACAAACCTATCATTCCCAAAGTGCTGATGACGGCAACGACAGAGGCGGCAATCGTAAAAAAATTAGTTGATTTCTGAACGGAACTGCCCTTGAACGCATTCTGCATTTTGGCTACTTTGCCCTGCATCTGTGTGAGTGCTTGTTTCTTCTGCGAGTCGGCTGCAGAAGTCTTTTGCAACTGAGCCAAGGAACTCTGCAGCTCTCTGCCCATGTCAACCACTTTCTTGTTGCCCTCGACTAATCTGCCCGAAAGGATGCTGGCAACATTCAAGCAAAGCTGTCCGCCCGCAACACCATGATCTCCAATGAAGGAAAGCAACCTTTCATGGTCAATGCGCCAAAGAATGCATTCTCCAATTGCCTTTACGTTCGCAGAAGCGACCCCTCCGCTCAAAAATGCCATTTCTCCAAAGGCAGCTCCCGCTCCAAGCGCTGCAATTTGCTGAGTTTTACCTTGATCGCTAATCTTGGTAATGGCTACCTCTCCGGAAACCACCATGTACAAATATCGTTGTTCACGTCCATCCGCTACCAGAACTTCATCTTCCGTCAAAATCCATTCGCCGCCAAATCGAAGTTCCTCCATCTGATCCTCTGCAATATTGGCGCACAAACCGGTTTTCGGTAGGTCATACCCTGCTTCAAGGACGTCTTCGCGATGCAAGAGTTTCATTATTTTTTCAAATTAGAGGCAACATTAAGGAAGGGGCAAGGAAAGAAAGAGTTGCCTGCCACAGAAAGCATCATCAATGACAACATTTGCCGTGTTTTTTCAACCGCCAATAATTGTAGGGCCAAGCCGCGAGGAATCCAGCGCCCAAGGTGTAAGGCAAAACGCCTGGAGTAATCGCAGGAGCTCCCATCATTCCATAATCCACCAGATTCATCGCCGCCTCCATAAGCAGCATGGAAAGAAGGCTCATGCCAACCGCAGTTCGGAAGGCTTCCCTCGGACCCAACTGTTTCCAGAGGATAATGGTTTCCAAAAGGATGCTGGTCACGATACCCGATGTCATGGCGATCACCCAAACCATCGTCCAGAGATTTTTCGGAATCGCTTCCGGAGCAAAATGATTTTGGAAGAGAAAAATTGCTCCCAAATCTCCGATGGCGCACCCTACCAGGCACCCTAGGGTATTTTTAGCCGAACGAAGGGCAATCATCTTGGAAAACAGAGGCTCAAGTCCATCTATATGTCTTGGTTAAAGAGGTGAAAAGCAGGATCAGAATGATTTTTTCCTTGGGCAGTCCGGTCAGCTGCATAAGAGCCAGTCGGTAAGACTCCAATTGATCTTGGTGCTTGCCAATCAAATCCTCCATTCTTTGACCCTGATTCAAACGATCCGTTTTGAAATCGATGATTTCGGCATGTCTTGGAGTTCCATCTTCGGAGAAGTGAAGAACCACTCGATCAAAAACTCCCTGAACCATCGCTTTGTCCTTTAGGAGAACAAAGCTTTTTTCTCTCCAAACTTCAACCTTCCCATCCGGTTTCTCGAATAGCCGTCTTACCTCCCTATCTGAAAATGCTCTCATGAGAATTCGGCGGGATTTCTCAGAAAATGCTTGGGCGTTTTTCCCCAGCCAAAATTTCATGGAATTGTCTCCCTCCCACCATTCGATCTTTTCAAATAGCGCATGAGCCTCGCTCCCCAAGGCTTTTGCTGCATCACTGTCAAGACTTAACAAATCATTCACATCGATCCGCTGAGGAATTTTTTCGGAGGGACGAAAGTTGGACAAACCACGAAATTTTCTGGTACCCAAATCCTTAAACTCAGATTGAGTGGTTTTCTTTTCACTTGAAGTTTTCTTGGTTCGTTCCTTCCACCAGTCGGGTGAACCACATTGATACGCCAAGTTGAAATCCTCCTCTCTTTGCCCAACCAGTTTGGCGATCTGATCGATCATTGTGGAATCCGAGTTTGTGGAATCTTCCAGGCTTTGAGCAAGCAAACGTACGAAATTCTCCGATTTCGACTTGGGCTCGCAAGGCTCGGAAAACAAATAGAGCGCTCGAGCCGGACGAGTCATTCCAACGTAAAACTTACATAAGCTTTCGAAAGCCGCCTTCTCCTGACCCGAATTCAACAAGTCCGAGAGGTAGGGGTCCGACTCCTGGATAATCTTCTTGGGTTTGCTTAAGACCCAATCGCAGCCAATTCCCGAGGAAGAGGATTTCCCGTACAACTCCACCCCATTTCCTGATCTTCGCCCACCCACGGAGCGAAGGCTATTACCGCCCAGTTCAGGCATGATCACCATGTCAAAAGTCAAGCCCTTGGACCCATGAATCGTCATGGCTCGTACACTGGTTTCCATAGCTCCACGCGAAGATTCTGCACTCTGGACAGCCTGTAAGAAAAGGTCGACCTCACGCTGCCCTCTCCGATCAAAGGAACGGGCAAGATCAAAAGTCTGCCTTAACCGCTTGTTTGCAAAAGGACGAGCCTCCACATCCACCCAGGTCAGAGCTATTCCGCCCCATTTGCGGACAAATTCCGCTAAACCCCTCTCATGGGTAAATGTCCGGACTTCATGGAGAATTTCCGAAAGGTCTCGGGATTCGCGCCGAAGCAAGGGAGACATCTCCAAATGTCCGATGGCCCATTCATCGGTGGGGTGGACGGAAGCCTTGAGGAGGGAAAGCAGAAGCTGCGAAAAACCATTGTCATTCGCAGGCAAAGAACCAACTTCATCCTCAATCGGCATACCGGGTAATTCTTTTCTTAGAAAATCAACGATGGCCCGTGCGGTTTTCCGTTTTTGAGTGAGAACCGCGCATGTCCAACCCCGACCGACGGGGTCGATGGTTCTCAGTAATTCAGCAATTGCCCGTAAACGCTCCTCCTCTTTCTTGGCAGTCCACCAAACCACGTTTCCACTTAGTTTTTCGGTCTTTGGAGAGACCCGATGAGGCATCCAGTTTCTTCTCCATCGACCGACCGAGCCCGCTCCTTGCAACCCCGAACCGAAGACCTGATTGATCACCTTCAGAACATCTTTGCCCGAACGCCAGGAAAGGTTCAGGTCGTCGATTTTAAGTCGATCCGAGAAGCGCTCCTCCAAGTAACCGAACAAACGGGAATCCCCTCCTCGCCATCCATAGATTGATTGTTTCTGATCACCCACGCAAAAAAACGTCCGTTGCTCTTCCGGGTCGTAAAGGACCTCTTCAAGCAAAGGTTCGATCACTCCCCATTGGATCGGTGAAGTATCCTGAAATTCGTCCAACATCCAATGCAAATACTTTCGATCCAAACGATATTCGCGGTTCATTCTGGTCAATTCGTTTCCACCCTGATTCAAAAGCATCGGCAAATCGGAGAATGTGATTCCTCCTTTCTCAAGAACCAGTTTTCGGTAACTCTCCACCACCTTGGACAAAAGAGTATGCATTCCCTTGGTCCGAATTCCGCAAATGCGCAGCTCCTCTCCGATGATATGCCCGGACATCCTCCGAACTGCGGATACCCATTCACCCGAAAACCGATAGTCCTTTCCGTAGTAAGAGATGGACAAAGAGGAATGGCTATCCATGGAAGCCTTCAAAAGCTGTGCGAATACAGTTCCACTCCTTCTGTCGTTTGCCCCGGGGACCCAGTCCTCGAATTCGCGAATTGCAGTCTCAAGAGCTTTCCTCACTCGTTCGCCAGACAACTCGGGCACCACCTCAATCTCTTGGTTTTGCAAAAGTTCCCTGCATCGGGCGGAATCCCCGGAGAGATCATAACCTTCGGGAATTTGCTTCCATGAAGCGGAATCAGGCCAAAGATCTTCCACCGCACCCCATGCATCGGAGTTCGGGCATTGATCGAGCAAATCCCGAAAGGAAAGAGCCAGTTCCATTATCCATGGGAAAAACTCCCTGTCCTCCTGAAGCTTGCGGGCTCGAGAAAAAGCGTCAATAAGCAGAGTGCTCTCAGTCAGGCTTTCTTCGAAACAACGCTTCAGGCAATCCGACCATCTTTCACGAATGGAGGCTTCGTCCATCAAGTCGAACCCCACCGCCAGGCCGTATTCCAGTGGAGCGGAGGAGAGCATGGCGAAAAAGAACGAGTCCAACGTTCCCAAAGTCAACCGATTCATGGACTGGAGCAGACTGGAAATTTTCTCCCGGACCATCGACGAGGATATCTTCAATCCGAATTTCACCTCCATGGCCTCCCTTGCTTTCGGATCCTTGGCCGCTTCGGCAAGTTTCCTGAGGATCGCATCGAAAAACTCTCCAGCAGCCTTTCGCGAAAAGGTAAGCGCCACGATACTCTCAGGATCCGAACCAATTAACATCAGATAGATGAACCGATCGGTCAATTGATAGGTCTTTCCGCTACCCGCCGATGCCTTGATCATTTCGCGTAAATTCATAGATTCACCCGGTTTCATCTTACAAAGTCCGCCACTGCTTCTTCCGGAGAATGAAAAAAGAGCATTTCGAAATCATCGTAAGGGATCTTCGAGATAGGCCGATGTCGGTCTGGGTCGAGCAAATCATCTACGATTCCTCGGGCGCATTCCATGGAACTTTCCATCAGATCTTCATTCAAACCATCCCAAAGTTGAATGGTAATTTCCTCGGGTTGGGCAGGCACCTTGAAGATCCCCACCTCGAGAGAGTGGCCAGACTCCTTAAGCAAGGTTCTCTCCGCCCAGGCACGATAAAGAGGAAGTTGCAAATCGAGCCATCTCTTGACCTTTCCATTCCTTTCGAAACAACTGAATGCAGGAAACTCCTCGATTCGGGCATATCCACCACTCAGATGCAAGTCCTCCGGACCCTTGCCTGAAGTCTTGTAATCCAAAAGTCGGTAAATCCCACTCTCGGGATGGAAATCGATGCGATCGATTTTACCTACGATCCGAACACTCTTCTCCGAACTTACGGGCTCTTTCTCACCGAGAGGAATCAGCCATGCAAACCCATCCAGAGATGGGCGGGCTTCCAAATGAAACTTTTCTTCGACCTTATGAATGCACCACCCTTCGAGAATCTCCCTAGCTCGCAACTTCGCAATTCGTCGCATACGCTTCTCAATCGCCGCTTTCTGCTGCAAAAGGGAAAGGCTCGGATTCTTTCCGTACGCATATGCAAAATTTTGGGACAAACGTTTTTTGAGCACATCGAAAATTTCATACTCATTCTTCGTTTCAAGACCGTAAAGCGCCTCAAGAGCACTGTGAACCAAGGTCCCGAAATCCATGGCGTCGGCTTCGGCTTTTTCCGAATCATAGGCTTGCATGCCAAATTTCCTCTTCAGATAAAAACGAAAGGGACAGGATAAAAAAGAGCGAAAGGCGGTAACCGAAATTCGATGAACGGGTTTCCTTTCTTTCGGTTCCAATTTCCATGGGTAGGTCCAAGCTGGGTTCTTGTCTTCTAGAGGCACTTCGCCAAACAGCTTTTCTACCCGATCAGGCAGGGTTTTGAGATCATTCGGATCACAAAGGAAAAAAAGTGGGGAGGGACGCAGGGGGGATCCGTCCCGACTGAATTTGCCAAGAATAAAATCGATTCGCCCCTTTCGCTTTCTTGATTCGACCAACCAATGAAGTAAATAAGCATCCCGTGAAAAACGATCCTCGTCCGTCCACAAACCAAGTTCACGCCGTAAGGATGAAGGAACAAAACTATCCGAGGGAAGAGATTCGGGAAGGTGATCATCGTTGCATCCAAGGACGATCATTCTGGGAGCATCCGCCCACGCAAGCTCTAGCCAACCATGAAATTCCAAATCGCACTCAACCTTCTCCTCCACCCAACTTTCCAAAGCCAATTGTTCCAACAACAGGAAGAAGCGTTCCTCAAAATTCATCTCGCTGACTTTTGAAATCTCTTCGAGCAAATCCGAAAGTTTGGGCAGAAGTTGAAGATATTCCTGATCCCGCTTGCTGGCCGGATCCAAAGGCATTTCCGCAAAGGCCAATCGAATCAAGTTGCGAATTTCATGCTCGAACGAACCTTCGCGCAAAAGACGCATCCATTCTCCAATTTGCTCCCATGCCCCGACAACCGTATGATTTCGACGCCTCGCAAAATCAAATCCGTCTTGCCATGTTTGGGGCAGGTGGCGCTTGTGGATTTCATCCAATTCCATCAACCAATTCCAAACCTCTCCCGTTACCCCCTCCCCTTCCAAGCATCGAATGGTTTGAGGGAAACGAAGTAGTCGAACTGCTTCCTTCATCCCTTTCGAAACCAACAAATCCCTAATGGCCTTCAACCAGAAGAATAAGGATGACTCCTTTCCCGGTTTACCCTCCGGATCATGAAAACCCGGACGGCTGGGAATTCTTTCAACTTCCTGCTCCACGCTCTCCTTGACCTCGGAATCAATAATTCCAACGCTTAGGTTCTCGGCAGTTGCACTGGGGATCGCATCCTTATAATCCAAAAGCACCCGAGCCTGCTCTCTTGGTCCGTAGACAAGACGAATCCGATCATCCGTCAAGCTTAACGGCTTTGCTTCCCAAGCCGAGCGCTCCGGCCGTCCGAATTCATCGAAGGAAGAGAGATCCTCAGCGGAAGAGGCAAAAATCAAGATCCTCAATCTCAGACCCTGACCCATTAGGTTTTCCAAAGCTTTTCTCGTCAGATCGGGAAACCCCGAGACTCCCAGTAAAACCACCTCCTTGACATCCCGTGGAATCTTGGGTGCGAGCGACCATTTCCGACTCGCATCCATTGGGTCAATCAGGTTCTCCTTCTGCAGTTTTTGACGATACCGCTTTTCCAGCTGAGACAAATCATTCCAACGATCCTGTTCCCCCCACTTCTCGGTCATTCTGGTCCGCTGGACGGATTGGCAATCATGGTCTGCCTCAGCAAGGGTTTCCCTCAAGGCGACCAAAGCCCGAGCCATGGACATTCCCCATGAAAAGTCAAGGGCTTGAGGAACTTTTGGGAAAAGATTGGGATATTCGGAAAGATTACTTTCCTTCATGATCTGAGTCCAAAAGACCAGGACCTGAACCTGAGAGGCAATGGTAAGTCCATCAAAGGAATCCCCTTCCGGCTTAATCAAGTTTCCCGGAGCACTTAATTTAGGAAGTATGCATGCCCTCCCTATGCTTTGCGTTACCTGAGCAAGTCCTTCTCTCAAGCGCCTGGCTGCTCCATTTGTCTGCGTGACCACCCACAGATGTGACAAATCAAGACAAGAATCTCCCCTGGACTCTCCGAGCAACCATTCGACCGAACGTTCAACTGGGGAACCTTCCCAATCAAGAATGATCTTTTCAGGTGCCATTACGGGCGTGAATTCTAGGCAGCCTCCAAGGATTGCAAGCAAAGCGAACGCTGTATGGACTCAAAAATCTTGCTTACCACTGGTATTGCCACTGAATTTCCAAATTGCTTGTACGAGACGTTGCGTCGGGAAGAAAGCTGAAATTCTTTCGAGAAACCCATGATTTGACTACATTCTTCAGGATGAAGTCTTCTTACTTTCCCATCTATCCAGTACAATCCTGTCTTGGCGCCGATTCCTCCACCAAAGGCAGAGAGTGTTATGGCATGCCCTTTGCAACTGTAGACCCGTTCCCCTTGTCCTCCATTTCCGACTTCCCCTACTCGCAAAGGACGGTTTTGCCTTTCCGAAGGAAGTTCCCGATTCAGCCGCAAGTCCGACCGACTGATTACCAAATCTTCGAGCCTTCGATCGTTCGAAGGCAATAGAAAATCTTCAAGGGCAACATCCTCATCCGTTGGCATTGGGAATTTGAAAGTTGAAATTCCCAAATCTGCCCGCAGGCAGACGAAATAGATGCGTTCCCGCTTTTGGGCCACCCCAAAACGGGAAGCATTGAGGATGGCGTGTCTCACCTTGTAACCCGCTTTTTTAAGAAGACGAACGGTGGTGGCGAGTGTCCTCCCCTCGTCGTGTCCGGAATAATTCTTAACATTTTCAAGAAAAAGAACCCGAGGATGGTGATGTCTGGCTATCCGTAAAATCTCATGCAGCAAAGTACCACGCACATCCTCAAAACCTCCCCGATTCCCTGAGATGCTGAAAGGTTGACAAGGGAAACCTCCGCATAAAACGTCATGCCGTGGTATTTCAGAGGCAATTATTTTGGTAAGGTCACCCCATGGACGTTCACCGTAATTTAACTCGTAGGTGTCTTGGGCATCTTTGTCCCAATCCGAAGAAAACACACAACGGAGACCTTTTTTTTCAAGAGCTTGTCGAAACCCACCAATCCCACAAAAAAGATCAATGAACTCCATGCCGATTCCCTCCGTCACACTCAAGTCGACGGGTAGTGTAAATCAAAACGCAATTCAATTGTGAGGCAATTCCCAAGGCTAGACGTCGCAAAGCTCAACTGCCTCGGTCAGGCCCTGAACCGGATCACGGGTGGGAATGAACTCCTGACCCACAAATCCATTGTAGCCCGCCTTGAGCAGAGCTCTCATAATCGGAGGATAATTGATTTCCTGCTTGTCATCCAATTCCCCCCGGCCCGGGTTGCCTGCGGTGTGAACATGCCCGATCATTTCACCGCATTCCCCGATTCGTCGGATAACATCCCCATCCATGATCTGAACATGATAAATATCAAAGAGAAGTTTGACCCGCGGAGAACCTACCGCATTCAGAATATCCATGCAGTAATCCGTGTGATCACCCTGATAACCCGGGTGTCCCTTGTTTGGATCCGATCCATCTCGACTGTTGAGCATTTCCAAACAGACAGTGACACCTTTCTTTTCAGCATATTTGGCTACTTTCTTAAACCCAACGATGCAATTCTTGGCTCCTTCCTCCAATGAGAAGTTTTCCGAAAATCCGGTAAATGCGATTACATTTGGGCATCCGAAATCTGCGGATTCATCAATTGCTTGTTTAGTCGCCCCAATCAACCAGGGATGGTATTCGGTATTATTGAAACCCTTGATGAAAGGTTTCCCATCGACTGGAATACCTGAAATGGCGCAGGTAAGACCATACTTCTTCAAAACCGGCCAGTGTTTGGAGTTAATTAATTCAATGCTTTTGCAACCGAGTCGAGTAGCTTGCCGGCAGGTCTCTTCGACGCTCCAGTAATCCGAAAAACACCACGAAACCACTGACTGATTAATTTTCCCATTCCTTACCCCTATGCTGGATTTTTCCTCGGCAGTGCTTTTTTTTGCATATCCGATTGCGCCACTACCGACAAAACCAACGGTGGCTCCTTTAAAAAGAGATCTTCGAGAAAGAGAAGAATTTAGTTTCGAGGAGATGGAGAACTTTTGAATCATGATTCATTATTTTATGGTGATGAGGGCGTTGGCAAGGGTGAAACCCATGAATTTAAAAACATTGATGGTGGAATTGCCACAGCAAGACTAGCGAAGGGAGCATGGACAACATGCAGTAATCTTCCATTTCACTTTCCAAAAATACGCAACACCAGGCTAAAAAAAATACTTGCCAGAATCATCGTAGTGAGAGGAAAGAAAAAGCGAAAGCTTCCCTTCTCATACCGAATGTCTCCGGGTAACTTTCCAAGCCATCCCCACCCTCCAGGAAAAAAGTGCATAACCAGTCCGGTGAGGACGATAAAAGTTCCGACGATTATCAAAATCTTGCCCATTTATTTTTTAATAAAGGTTGATGGATTCCCTTCAACCCGAAAAGATTGGCTTAACAGCCTTTCAGTTATTAAATGGATAAGAATGAGCCACTACATTGCCATGAACCGTTTTCGCATCGTTAAGGGACACGAGTCTGACTTTGAAGATATTTGGAAGACGCGCACCAGCTTTTTGGAAAAGGTTCCCGGCTTTCTCAAATTCAGTTTGCTCAAGGGTCCTGAGCGAAATGACCATGTGCTTTATGCCTCTCACACTCAATGGAAATCTGAGGCAGATTTTGTATCCTGGACCAAGTCAGAAGCTTTCAGAAAGGCTCATTCCGGGGCTGGAAATCGGGGGCATTTGTACTTGGGGCATCCAGAGTTCGAAGGCTTCGAAGTTATCGAGGGGGCGTCCGTATCCGCTTAATTTAATTCCTCTGGCTTGACATTAGGGGATCACAAGCCATCAAATGCACAAGTGGAGATTTTGGTTCATGGGTTGGCTGGATTA
Organism: uncultured Verrucomicrobiota bacterium; assembly: GCA_902618175.1. GTDB lineage: Bacteria > Verrucomicrobiota > Verrucomicrobiia > Opitutales > Seribacteraceae > Seribacter. The sequence goes on along the minus strand of CACMZN010000004.1, from coordinate 55,993 downwards.
GGCATCGGATTGGGCTTCCTTATCTGGTTTTTTTTCCGACAACAGGGAAAGCAAAGCCTTTTGGATTCGATAACTGCGGAGAATCGTTTGCTTAGGCAAGAAATCAAGGACGCATCCGAACTCGAAAAGGATTTGCGCGAAAGTCTCAGGCAAGCGGAGATTGATCGAACCGAAAGCATGACTCTTAATCAAGAACTCAACAAGAAGCTCGAATTGCAAATCCAAGAGCAGGAAAATTTAGCCAAGCAGATGCAGGATAGATTCGAGAATCTCGCCAATAAAATCTTGGAACAGAAAAGTTCCAAGTTCACTCAAGCAAACAAAGAAAATTTAAAAAACGTTCTCGAACCTCTGGACAAAGACATCCGAGCCTTTCGTAGGAAAGTTGAGGAAATGCATGAAAAAGACCTATCCCAGCATGCGTCGCTCAAAGAATTTCTTGGAAGTCTCCTCCAGGCGCAATCTCAACTGAGTGAAGAGGCGCGTAACTTGACCACTGCGCTGAAGGGAGATTCAAAAAAACAGGGAGACTGGGGAGAATTCATCTTGGAACGAACCCTCGAAGCATCCGGATTGGTCAAGGGTCAGGAATTTCTCATGCAGGAAACTTTCGACAGGCAAAGACCTGATGCGATCATACGTCTGCCCGAAGGTCGAGCAATCGTGGTCGATTCGAAAGTCTCTCTCACTGCCTATGAACGATCGGTTTCACATCAAGAAGAAGCGCCTAGAAAGGAGGCAATCAAAGAACATTTGTTATCTGTGAAAAAACATGTGGATGAGTTATCGAATAAGGATTACTCGGCGATCGAACGGATCAAAGCTCCTGACTTTGTACTTCTTTTCATTCCCGTGGAACCGGCATTCGGCGCTGCCTTGAACGCGGATCCCAATCTCTATCAGTATGCCTTCGACCGAAAAATCGTCATCGTAACTTCAACCACCCTGATGGCTACGATCAAAACCGTAGCCAATCTGTGGAAATTGGAAAAGCAAAACAAACATGCTAACGAAATTGCTCGTCAGGCAGGAAATCTATATGACAAGTTCATCGGACTACTTGAAAATCTCGAAGATATTGGGAAGGCACTGCAAAAAGCTGCGGATATTCACGAAAAAGCCATAGGACAACTTTCCATGGGAACTGGTAACTTGATAGGTCGGGTGGAAAAACTCCGTTCTCTTGGAATCCGGGCAAAAAAGGAATTGCCCGCCTCCTTCACTCACGGAATTGAAAAAGCAGACAGTCAAGATCAGGAAATCCCTTCCTTTGCAGAAAAGGATAGGGAAAGTGAAAAGGAAAAAAACGAATTACATTCCGGCTAGCCTAGGGGCGCTGAAACCATAATCGGAGTAAATCTGAAAAAGGATTGCTACCAGAGTTCTTCAATCCTTACTTATTCGAATCATGTATTCATTTCAGTCCATCCCTACCCTTACACTGTTTGTATTGCTTTCCCTTTCAAGCCTGGATGGAGCAAAACGGCCTAACATTCTATGGATAACGGCCGAGGACATGAGCCCGGTTCTGGGTTGTTATGGAAATTCCGACTCACATACTCCCCACCTCGACGAATTATCAAAGCAAAGCATACTCTTCACCCATGCCTTTGCTTCCGCTCCAGTCTGCTCCCCCTCCCGATCCAGTCTGATTCACGGGGCATACCCTCCCTCACTGGGTACTCAGCAAATGCGCTCCGGTTTCCCCCTCCCACGATTCATGAAGGGTTTTCCAGCGCTTCTCCGCAAAAAGGGCTATTTCACAACCAATAATGCAAAGACCGACTACAATTCAGGTAATTTTGAAGAAATCATAAAAAAATCTTGGAATGAAAATTCCGCCAATGCCCATTGGCGGAACCGAAAAGACCTCAATTCACCCTTCTTTTCAATCTTCAATCTAATGACTTCCCATCAAAGTCGAACCATGGTTTGGCCTCACAAGCGCTTCCAGAAGGAAATTCAGTCGGAACTATCGAACGGGGAAATCCATGATCCGAACTCCATCACTCTTCCCCGTTACTATCCCGACACTCCGATCGTCCGTAAAACGGTAGCTCGTTTCCATGATTGCGTGACTGTGATGGACAAAGAGGTTGGTCGGATTCTGGGTCAACTGGAAGAAGATGGGTTGACTGAAGAAACGATTGTTTTCTTTTATTCCGATCACGGTTCGGGAATGCCCCGTCATAAAAGAGCATTGCTGGACAGCGGAATGCATGTTCCTCTCTTAATTCGAATTCCAGAAAAATGGAAACGCTTCTCGCCAATAGAATCAGGGAAAACAACCGACCGTCTGGTTGCCTTCGTAGACTTTGCTCCGACCGTCCTACGCCTCACCGATACGCCGATTCCTTCATACATGCAGGGAAAACCCTTCCTTGGAGACAAAGTCTCGGAGCCTAGAACCCTGGTCTTCGGTCATCGCGACCGAGTCGATGAAGCACGCGATCTTGCTCGCTCGGTTCGGAACAAACGTTTCCTCTACATACGGAATTTCATGCCTCATCTCGGTTACAATCAACCCACCGCTTGGCCTGACCAAGGAGAAATCAGGCACGAATTTTATCGACTTTCCAATCCCGAAGTCATGACCCCCGCGCAATGGCATTATGCCAGCCCAACTCGTCCGAGAGAGGAACTCTATGATTGCCAAATGGACCCCCAGAATCTGATTAACCTAGCTCAATCCAGAGCTCACGAGCATATCCTTGAAAAAATGCGACGCCGATTGCACGGACACCTGATTGATTCGCGCGACTTGGGATTCCTTCCGGAATTCGAGGCATGGATGAAATTTGGAAACAGCTCGGGTTGGGAAGTCGGAAGATCGGGAAAGATCGATTTCGGGGCAATCTTGCAGGCTGCATACGCAGTGGGTATCTCTGATGAAGCAAAGCTCCTCGGGCTCCTGCAATCCAACAATGAATCGGTTCGCTACTGGGGAGCAATAGGACTCGCCGCCAGCAAGAAAAAAACTGGAAAAAAAGCTATCTTAGCCCTCTTTAAAACACTACATGATTCGTCTCCCTCAGTTCGAATTGAAGGTGCCAATGCCTTGGCCCGGATTGGAAAGATCGAGGCGGCCCTACCCATACTCATCGAAGAACTCGAACACGAAAATTTGATCGTGGTGACCCATGCGGCGCGAACCATCGAATTGTTGGGTAAGGAAGCAAAAAAAGCACTGCCCGCGATGCAAGCGTGTCTTGCTCGAGCCAATGAAATTCGTCCACCTGATCTGTCCCCGGTAGTCGTGCTTCCGGGTGATCAGGACATGGCCATGTTTGTGGCTTTTTCCTGCCAAGCCTTCATTGAGAAGTGTATGAGGTAATATCGTAGCGATCTATTGGTTTCCTCCCATCAATTCAATCGAATAGGGAGAATCCTCAAGTACCTTCTTGAAGGCACCGTAGTCGATCCGCAAGGCCTCTTGCAGAGATGTGTAGTAAAGCTCGGAATGGTAAAAGCAGGTGGCCACGTCCGAATCGATCAACTCAACGTCGTCTTCCCTGAAATTCGGCATCCTCAACAGTCGACCTCGAGTAAAGTTCTTCAACTTGAGAATGTAATCCGATGCATTGAGAGAGATGATCTTTTTCATAAGGACAGCCTTTTTCAAGCGCTCCAGATCCTTCAGGTGTCGGATGAAAATGACTTGCTTGACCGAAGATCCACCCTCACGCATATTGGATTCGAAGAGAAAGCGTCTCCAGCTTTTTTCATCCGGACAAGAGACGATCTTCAATTCGGGAACCGGTTCCTCCAAAATGTCGTCCACCGCCATGTCATTTCTCTTCGAACGGAAACAAAGTCCAATGGCCCGACCATCTCCCTGCTCAGTGAGTGCAAAAGGAGCGTTTTCCCTAAGGTGATCCATTAGAAATCTCACCTTGAAACCTGATCCCAAGGAACGGTCGCTGCCAAAGAAAATCAATTTTTCAAGGTCAAGCACATCCAATTCATCATTTCTTTTGAGCACTTCGTAAATCTGCCTTCTCACCAATGCATCTTCGCCGGGGATCGACCCACCAGAGAAATTCTGATAGGGGTAGGCGTTCGCGAGTTGGGGATGATCGCTCACAATGCGATCAGCAACCTTTTGCAATTTCTTCAAACCTTTGTTTTCCGTCAAGTATCTCAAGTCGAAGGTATCTTCGGCTCTTATCCGATAAGCGTCACGAAACAAACGATTTCCAAATTTATCGAACAAATCGTCCTCTTTAGGCATGCTTGAGTGGACTCCTGTTTCTTCCGGAAGAACGGAGGGAGTGATTACGATTATGACCTCACGTTTTTGACCAGTCTCATTTTTTGATCTGAATAATGAACCCAGAAAGGGAAAATCTCCCAAAAGAGGGACCTTACTGATGGTTTGTTCGGAATCTCTGGCAATCAATCCACCAACTATGAATGGTGTGTTGTTGGCGATTCTTGCATAAGTCTTGACTTCTCGTATGGAAAGCGTGGGAGCCGTTGCCAAGACGATGTCGTCCTTGCCCAAAACATTTTGATCTTTTCCAGGAACGCGAGCGGAAACGGCAGCGTTGATTTGCAGGGATACTTCAGAACCATCTCCACTAATGCGTGGACGGACGGCTAATTCGATTCCTGCCATGACGTCGCGAAAGTCAACGGCGCTTACGTAGTCCTTCACAAATTTAGTATTGGCAATGGGAATCTTCTCAGAGACGTTGATGTAAGCCATTCGGTTGTCTAAGGTAAGAACGCTTGGTCTTGAGAGAATTTGAGCTGATCCATCCTCGACCAATGCCTGCAAACGTATGTTGAATTCACTGAATACGTTGGTGATGGTGGCATCTAGCTGAGAGGTTCCTGCAGCAGGGTATGCTATCCTTCCCAGAACCAAACTATCATTTGATCCGTCCAACTTTTGATTGAGGAAATTTCCATCTGAAATTCCTTTCTTTCCAGAATTGAAATCCCATTCAACCCCCAACTCTTCCAATTCCATGGATGAAATTTCAAGAACCATTGCTTCGATCATTATTTTTCGGGCGGGAAGATCAATTTGCTCACTTATGATTCTACGAATTCTTCCCGCCTCCTCGGGAACTAGAGAATCATAGAAGAGCATAAGTTCATTGATCGGATCGGTCTCGGTACGAGGGAAAATCTTCTCATGATCTGGAATGGTGTCATGAAAGCTGGTCTCCGGGAGAAGGACAACTACGGGCAAGGATTCCGGATCTATTGCTTGTTTCCCATCCGTCACCTTCACTCCGTAAAGCTCGAGCAACTTTATGCAGCGGATTGGATCAACATAGCTCAATCGAATTCGCTCCGATGCCATTTGCTCCAATCTTCTTGAGTCCATTGAGTCAGAGGACCTCATGCTTTGAGCAGAGGAACTTTTCGCTAAGTAGAAAACTAGAAGAAAAAGTAAATACAAGGAACATTTCATGATGATAAATTGGTTTCTGATGATTCGCCGGATGGAAAAAGATCCGCAAAGAAAGTTTGAATGGCACCACTCACACGAACTTTGCGTTTGGTTGATGCTCTTTTCACGCCCTTGCTTCGGATTCCTTTTTTCTTTTCTTCAATCTTATTGAGATTAAGTCCCATCTGTTTGTTGAGCATAGATAGAAAAGATCCGTTTTGAGCGGCAATTTCTTGGATGTTTTTTGTATCAATTGAGAATACTATCGTATCGGTCATGGCGGTAACCGTAGAAGTTCTGAGATTTTCTCCCAATGCGCACTCTTCGCCAAAATGACTGCCCACTTCCACATGTTCAACCTTGGCTTGGCCTTCGAAACCCGAGAGATGGCAAAAGGAACTGAGTAATCCCTCCGCAACCCAATACATTGTGTTTCCTTGGTTTCCTTGGCGATAAAGGGTCTCCCCAGCCTCCAAATCAAAACGTACGCAAAATCGCTTCAATTTATCTCTTTGTTTTTCAGTGAGGACCGAGGCAAGGTCAGAAAGTCCGACCACATCAGGAAACTTTTCTTCTCCTTTGGTTTGCAAAATCGGAAGAGATTCAGTCCGATCCATAAAAATTCGCTCCTTTTCCATGGAAGGCGTCATTCCAGCAAAGGCAAGATGTTCAATAACCGCTTTATTGACGATGTGTTTGGATTCCTTTGGAGTCACATTTGCCGGAAGAATAAAAAAACGAACGTCATACATTTGTCCGTGAGGAAGAGCTTGTTCCAATCTGACTTCGGGCTTCGGATCCGACAAGATTCTTTTGTCGTCGACCAAAGAAGTGACCCCAGACAAAAGAACTCGTATCGCTCGATCAGGCTGGACCGTATAATCAAGAGCAAATTTCAAATTCATTCGAAAGTGAGGCTTTGGCTCCATGTAGTTTGTTAGAATAGCTTCCCCCATCTTGTTGTTGGGAACCACAACCATATTTTTTTCGGTGGTTTTTAATCTGGTTGTTCTCCAATTGATTTCAATGACTTTGCCAACGATATGAGTCTCCCTACGATTCTGATGTATCATCACCCAGTCACCGATGCGAAAAGGTTGTTCCACATGCATCGACAACCCTATGAAGACATCCAAGATAACGTTTCTCAATGCAATGCCTACGACAATTCCCATGATTCCTGATGTTGCCCAAATACCGGTGACGGATTGATCAAATACGGTCGCAAGTACCCCCATGCCGGCAATTCCAAAGACTACCATACCAGTTATATCCTTCGGCAACCGGGGTACCGGACGTCCTGATATTTGCGTAATCAGACCATCCCAAAGAAAAACTGTGAAAAGTCTTTGGACAAGAAAAGCCGCAGACAACCACAAACCGATTTGAGAACCATAATAAAAGCACAGAATGATGATCTCAGAAACATTGCCTAAAAATTTTTGAGTCAGTTCCTCATGTGAGAGCAGAAAAGCGAGAAAGAAGAAAAAAATGAGCGAAGGAAAAATGAGACGCTTCAAGGTCACCAATGAATGTAGGAAAGAATCAGACGATAGTTGGGGCTTCATCTTTTTTGCTTCGATTCGTTGAAATGCTTTTCTTCGTATTCTCTCATAAGGCGAGCCATCATTACAAATTTTGGAACGGGAATCTCTTTCCCATTGTGTCTGATAACTTCTAAAACGGCACTCAAACTGTGATTGACGAACTGATTGAAATTAAAGGTCTCACCCAGTTCCGTACACACTACCTTCACTTCTTCGAATGTTTTCTCGGAAACTCGGATCGTAACTGTCTTTCCCTTTGCCATCTTACTTTTAATTGGAAACCAAATCTAATTGCAATGCAAGTGAATAAACCTTTAATATTTTATTAAATTACATTTAATTGCATTGCAATTTTAATCGCTTTTTATTTGGGATAAAAACGGCTTGTTAGGATATTGGAATTGAGTTATTTATATTATTAGTGTTATGAAAAATTCTCCTTGTTTTGAGTTTCCCTCTCATTTTTCTCGTCGTGAATTCTTGCATGTCGGCTTGGTCGGTGGTCTAGGCTTAACCTTGGCAGACTTTTTCCGATTCAAGGCTCACGGAGCTCAAAAGTACTACGAATCAAGGGAAGGAAAGGCAAAGAGCGTCATACACATCTATTTGCCCGGTGGCATGGCTCATCAGGAATCTTGGGATCCCAAACCCTACTCACCCCTTGAATACCGGGGTCCTTTCAACAGCATTCCAACTAAGATTCCCGGAGTTCGTTTTTCTGAAAATTTCAAAGAATCCGCTAAAATTGCCGACAAGATCACCGTCTGTCGCTCCATGACTCATGGCGAGGCAGCCCACGAACGGGGTACGCACAATATGTTTACGGGATACCGTCCGAGTCCGGCAACCAGTTTTCCTAGTATGGGCTCCGTGGTTTCCCATGAATTCGGTTCCCGAAGGAATCTTCCACCTTACGTGTGCATTCCGAAAGTACCCAATGAATTTGCCGGCAGCGGTTATTTGAGTTCATCCTTCGGTCCTTTCGGACTAGGTTCGGATCCTGCTGACGAAAATTTCAAAGTCCGCGATCTGACTTTACCCGATCAGATTTGCGACAATCGATTTTCCAAGAGGAAGAGTCTTTTAAATGTGGTCGATTCACACTTTAGAAAGCTTGAAAAGTCCGATGCTCTTGGGGCAATGGACAAATTTTACAACGACGCTTATTCCTTGATCAGCTCAGAGGAGGCTCGGAATGCCTTCGATCTTTCCAAGGAAAGTGACAAACTCAAGGAACGCTACGGTAGGAATGAGGCTGGACAAAGAATGCTTTTATCTCGTCGTCTCGTGGAGTCCGGAGTACGTTTCGTTTCCATGACCTACGGCGGATGGGACATGCATCAGAACATACAAGCCGGTTTCGAAAAGCATGGGCCCAACCTTGACAAAGCCTTCGCTGCCTTGATTTCAGACTTGGATGATCGAGGTCTCCTTGACAGCACTCTGGTAATGTTGTCTTCCGAGTTTGGTCGCACTCCCAAGATCAACAAGGACAATGGTCGTGATCATTACCCGAAAGTGTTCAGCGTGGTTCTTGCCGGAGGCGGCATCACCCGCGGACAAGTTTATGGTTCGTCTGATGCTTTTGCAACTGCTCCGGAGGACAATCCTCTAAGCGTTGAGGATTTGGCGACGACCGTATACGATCGTCTTGGAATCGTAGCCGACAAGGAGTTGATGGCTCCTGGTGACAGACCCATGGAAATTGTCGACGGAGGCAAAGTAATAAACGAAATCTGCGTCTAGTCCTTTGTCTCCCTTCATTTTCACTAGGTTTTGGGAGATGAGAACAAAGATTCAAAATTCCATGGCACACCTTGCCGAATTACCTTCTTTGGTTTGGCTTATTGGAATGTTGTGCTTTTCCATTTGCAACTCATCCGCCACCGAACCCCTTGTCCAATCCCTTTTACCCCGTGGAGGACAGATTGGTAGCGAGCAGAGAGTTGTTATTGAGGGAAATCGCTTGAAAGATGCGACTGAGATCATTTTCTACAGCCAGGGAATAGAAGCCAGGGGAATAGAAGCCAAGAATTCCAAAGTTGTGAATGCTACTTTCTTAATCTCTCCCGATACCGATTTCGGCCAACACGAACTACGTTTGAGAACCCCCAAGGGACTTAGCAAGCTCCTTACTTTTTGGGTTGGGCCCTTCCCCAATGAGAACGAAAATGAGCCCAATTCTTCTTTTGAGGAAGCTCAAAGGACATCCTTAAATTGTACCATAAACGGTGTGATCAAAAATGAGGATGTGGACTATTTCGAAATCAACGCCACCAAAGGACAGAGAATAAGCGCGGAAATCGAAGCGATTCGTCTTTCAGGGGTTATGTTTGATCCTCATCTTGCCATCTTGGACGAAAGCGGATTCGAAGTCGCCAGTTCCGACGACACTGAGTTGCTACTTCAGGACAGCACCCTGAGTATCCTCGCTCCAAGAGATGGGCTCTACCGCATAGAAGTTCGAGAATCCTCCTACCGAGGAGGAGACAAATACTACTACCGTTTGCATCTGGGCTCCTTTCCCAGACCCCTCGTGGTTTTTCCCGCCGGCGGGAAAAAAGGGGGAACTTATGAATTTACATTTTTAGGCGACCCGGCAGGCACGTTCAAGAGAAGCTTAACTTTACCCGAGAGTCAGGGGGTTCTGGCATACCATCACTCAGAAAACGAACTGCTCAGTCCTAGTCCGAATCGCATCCGGGTCAGCGATTTTGCATCCGTCATGGAAGCCGAACCCAATCAGAATCCCAAGGAAGCGACCCAATCCGATTCCTTCCTGCCCCTTGCATTCAACGGCGTTATCGAAAAAGATGGGGACATCGACTATTTCCGCTTTAACGCAAAGAAAAACGATCGGTTTTACATCAAGGCGCATGCTCGTACGATTTCTTCGCCCCTTGATCCGCTCATCAATCTCTACCATGGCGACGGCAAGCACATTAGAGGAAATGACGACGCTGATGGAAGCCCCGATAGTTTGATCACCCAAACCTTTCCCAAAGACGGGGAATATATTCTCCGCATCACCGATCATTTGGGAAGGGGCAGTCCCTCCCACGTTTATCGTATTGAAACACAACGACTCGTATCAGAATTTCATGTTTCTATCCCACGATTTGGAAACCGTGATTCCCAGAGTCGTCAGATGTTGCCTATTGCCCAAGGTAACCGCGTGGCCACCGGTTTGAACGTGACCCGAAAGAATTTCAATGGCGGCTTTGAAATTCTGGCCAAAAATCTACCTCAAGGCGTCTCCATGATTGCTCCGCGTGTCCCTGGGAATTTTAATTCGATTCCCCTCGTTTTCGAAGCCACCAAGGATGCTCCGCTATCTGCCTCCTTAGTGGATTTGACCCTTTTGCACAAAGACGTGGAAAAAAATCTTGAAGTTGAAGGCTCTTTCAAACACCGCGTCGAATTAGTCTATGGACCTCCCAACAACACACCCTACTACGAAACCGAGATCAAGTCTTTGGCCATGGCTGTTGTCGAACCTGTTCCTTTCAAAATTAATTTGCACCAACCTGCTATGCCTTTGGTTAAAGGTGGATCCCAAAACTTGAAGGTGGAAATAATTCGAGATGCAAACTTCACTTCCGAAGTCACAATTAAAATTTTGTCCAAACCTCCTGGAATCGGTGCCCGCGGCAGCATAAAGATTCCTGCTGTTAAATCATATGGATATTACCCGTTGACCGCAAATGGGGGAGCCGCATTGGGCTCTTGGAAAATTGGGGTACTAGGTGAATCCTCTGCAAAAGGAGGGGGGCAAATGATAGCGGCGTCCAACTTGATCGATCTGAAGGTCGAGGAACCCTATCTTAGCTTAAAGATTAACATGACTGCCATCGAGCGCGGAAAGGAAGGGGACGTCGTTTGTGACCTATCCATTAAGCGTCCCTTTGAGGGAGTTGGAAAACTTGAGATTAAGGGACTGCCACCTTTTTCCACTAGCAAGGCAGTTGAATTTGATTCCGATACCAAACAAGTATCCTTTCCCATCAAAGTGGAATCCAAGGCAAAAGCCGGTCTGACTAAAAATCTCTTTTGCTTTGCGAAAGTGCCACTCCAAGAAAATCTAATTACTCATACGGTTGGCCAGGGTGGACAAATTCGTTTAGATAATCCATCTTTACAGGCAACTCCTCAAAAACCAGAAGGAAGAGGTTCCAAAAAAGGAGAACTCTCCAAAAATAGCCGTCTCAGCAGACTTGAAAAACTCCGACTTGAAGCGAAGACCGCTACCAACTGAGATGATGAGGTATCTAGGTTTTCTACTGTTTTTGAATCTGGCTTCAATGGATGATGCGAGCAAACTTGAGGCTTCCGCCTCGAATACCGTCCCCTTAAAGAAGGGTGATTCCATCCAACTTCCGGTTACGAAGTCTCCGGATTTTAATCGGGAAGTAAGACCCATTCTTGAATCTTCATGTATCTCGTGTCACGGAATTAATGAGCAAAAAGGTGGATTGAGACTGGATACGCTTTCTCACTCGTTGCGAGGAGGGGAATCAGGTCCATCAATTGTCTCTGGTGAAATCCGAGACAGCATTCTGTTGGAAAGAATTCATTTGCCGAGTGAAGATATGGAAGCAATGCCACCTGAAGGAAAATCTTTGTCGGATCCACAGAAGAAAATTCTTTCTCGATGGATAGAAAACGGAGCCAACTGGCCAGATGGGGTGCAACTCAAGCAATTCAATTCCCAACAACTTTCCCTCCGAGAAAAAGCGGACAAAAAAGAAGTTGTGTCTTTGGTTGCCTATCCGCAAGCAATTGCACTGGATGCAAAACAGGATTTTCAATCCCTTATTCTAGTAGCTAAATATGCTGACGACGTCACTAGGGAAGTCACTTCTGAATCTTCTCTAAAGGTAGAGGATTCCAAAATCGCGAGTCTCCAAGACTTTACCCTTTTTCCCGTCAAAGATGGCAAAACCAAGGTGATCGCCCGTTTTAAGGATCAAAAAATCGAAATTCCCCTTTCCGTGAGGGGCGCACTGGAAGAGCGTCCCATAAGTTTCAAACTGGACGTGATGCCGGTTTTTCTCAAAGCAGGTTGCAATACCGGTTCCTGTCATGGATCTGCACGAGGACAAGACCGTTTTATGCTTTCCTTGTTTGGTTATGATCCGGAGGGTGACCATCATCGAATTACCCGTGAACAAGGCACCCGACGAGTCAATCTTGCCCTTCCTGAAGAAAGCATGCTTGTGGAAAAGGCGATCGGTGCCGTTCCTCACACAGGAGGAAAATTATTTGGAAAAGAAAGCAAACACTGGTCCACTTTGGTATCTTGGTTGAGAAAGGGGGCGCTCAAAGATAGTGAAAATATTGCCAAACCTGAAAAAATCGAGTTGTTTCCCACCTCTGCTCTTCTTGAGGGTGCAGGTGCGACTCAACAAATGTCAGTGCTTGCACATTATTCTGATGGAACTACTAGGGATGTCACCAAACTGACGGTTTTTCAGTCGAACAATGATCTTTCCGCGTCCGTCGACGACCATGGCTTGGTCACCGCCGGGAAAAGAGGAGAGGCTTTCATCATGGCTAGATTCAACGTCTTCACGGTCGGCGTTCAAGTGGTTGTGATTCCCGAACAACTTGAATACGAACGTCCCAAACTTCCCACCAATAATTACATCGATTCTCTTGTTCATGATAAATTACACAAGCTTCGCATCACTCCCTCAGGTCTTTGCAGCGACGAAGTTTTCATCCGACGTGTGTTTCTGGACATTATCGGACTTCTCCCCAACCAAGATGACTTGAATGACTTCCTTGAAGACCAAACTCCCGACAAAAGATCAAAACTGATCGACAAACTTCTCGAACGGAAAGAATTCACCGAAATTTGGGTGATGAAATTCGCCGAACTTTTGCAAATACAAACCGACGACAACCAAGGGATGAGCTACAAATCGACTCTACTCTACTTCAACTGGCTGAAGGATCGGATAGCTAACAATGTTCCAATGGACCGCATTGTTAAAGAATTGCTGACTTCCAAAGGAGGTACCTTCGTGAACCCAGCTACCAATTACTACCAAGTTGTGAAAGACAATTTAAAAATTACTGAAAACGTTGCTCAGGTTTTCATGGGTATGCGAATTCAATGCGCCCAGTGTCATAACCACCCATTCGATCAATGGACCCAAGATGATTATTATTCTTTTGCCTCTTTTTTCAGCCAAATTGGGCGAAAACGGGGCGCTGATCCCAGAGAGTCGATCATATATAGCAAAAAAAGCGGTGAAATTGACCACCCGGTTCACAAAAAACCGATGCCGGCTAAATTTCTCGGTGGTGATGCTCCCAATATTCCCAAGGGGCATGACCGCAGGGAGATTTTAGCCAACTGGCTGGCTTCTCCCGATAATCCATTTTTCGCCCGAAATTTAGCTAATGTTGTTTGGGCCCATTTCTTTGGACAGGGAATTATTGAACCGGTCGACGACGTGCGCATATCCAACCCGCCTTCCAACCCTGAACTCTTGGATGATTTGGCGAGACGTTTCACCCAATATGAATACGATTTCAAAAAACTGGTCCGCGATGTCTGTAATTCCAGAACCTATCAGCTATCGACTCAATCCAATCTTTCCAACGAAGATGACTTGAGAAACTTTTCAAGAGCCCATCTTCGCAGGTTGAGAGCCGAAGTCATGCTAGACGTCATCTCTCAGGTAACTCAAACTAGAAACAAGTTCAAAGGTCTTCCTCTTGGGGCAAAGGCCATTCAAATTGCAGATGGAAAAATCAGCAATTATTTTCTCACTACCTTTGGGAGAGCAACGCGCGAGACCGTATGTTCCTGCGAGGTGGAAATGGAACCAAGTCTATCCCAAGCTCTGCATCTAATGAATGGCGACACCACCAATAATCGAATCAAACAAGGTAAATTGGTAACAGAAATGATCAAGGATGGAATGGATGACTCTCAAATATTAGATGATCTCTACACTCGTTGCTATTCAAGAAAACCAAATCAAGAGGAGAAGAAAGTTCTTCTCTCCTCCATCGATCAAGATGCAAAGCAACAGAGCTTGGAAGACATCTTCTGGGCATTGCTCAACTCCAAGGAATTTATCTTCAACCATTAAGTTTTTGGTTTCAATCAAAAGTACCGTAAAATAGCATTGTGATTCTTTTCCCTGTACTTTTCATCCTTCCCCTCACACAACTGTTCGCTTCAGGAGAAAGACCAAATTTTCAAGATGATGTAGCTCCTGTCTTCGAACAGTCCTGTAATTCTTGTCACAACCCGGACAAAGCAAAGGGTGGACTAGACCTTACGGGAATGAATGGTATTCTTGCCGGTGGAAGTTCCGGGGAAGTTGTTCTGCCGGGAGACGCTGAAGGCAGCTTGTTGTATCTTTTGACAGCTAGGTTGGAAGAACCTCACATGCCTCCCAGAGGGGAAAGGATTGAGCAAGCCAGTTTGGATTTGATCAAGAATTGGATTGACCAGGGACTTTTGCCTACTGCATCCGGAAAACCAATGGAAAAGAAAAGAGCTTCCGTCCATTTTTCAATTGACTCCACAAGTTTGGGAAAACCTGAAGGTCCCCCGCCCATGCCGAAATATCTTCCGAAGGAACCTGTCGTGGTAACCCAAAGATCTTTTGCACCCGCCTCCATGGCAAATTCTCCATGGTCTCCGATTGTAGCGATCGCCGGTCAAAAGCAAATTCTACTCTACCATACCGATACTCTTGACATACTTGGCATCCTCCCTTTCCCGGAGGGTTTCGCTGAATCTCTCAACTTTAGTCGAAATGGAAGAATTCTTTTGGCTGGAGGCGGTAGAGGTGGAAAAAGCGGTCGAGTCGTTGGATGGGATGTTGAGACTGGAAGGCGCGTTTTGTCTTTGGGCGAAGAAAGAGACTCGATACTGACTGCCGACATCTCTCCTGATCAAAGTTTAGTTGTGATTGGAGGTCCTTCCAAGATCGTCAAGATGTTTGACTTATCGTCAGGCGAAATTCTTTACCAAATTGAAAAACATTCGGAATGGGTCACCCAAGTATCAATTTCTCCCGATGGCATACTTTTGGCGACCGGTGATCGAAACGGTGGTCTGCACATCTGGGAAACGAGGACTGGAAATCCTTTCTACTCATTCGAAGGACATAAGGAAGCAATTACCAGTTTGGCTTGGAGAATTGATTCCAACATGTTGGCCTCTGCTTCTGAAGATGGAACCATTCGCACATGGGAAATGCAGAACGGTAAGCAAGTCAAGTCCTGGAACGCTCATTCCGGTGGTGTCCTATCGCTGGATTTCGACCTCGACGTCAATCTAGTATCCGCTGGTCGAGACGAGCGGGCGATCCTTTGGGACTTGGACGGAAAAGAGAAAGAGGTTTTTTCCGATTTTAAAGACATTGTGGTTGAAGCCTGCTTTTCTCATGACGGCTCAAGAATAATCGTAGCCGACTGGACTGGTGAAATTTCCGTTTGGGATTCAAAAACCGGCGAAAAGACAGGAACTCTTTCTGGAAATCCCACCACCATCGAACAAAATCATCAACATACTCTTGAACTTCTGAAAAAAGCTCAATCGGAAGCACTGAAAGCAAAATCAATACATTTGTCCCACACTAGTGAATCTTCCAGTCTAAAAACAAAGATGAATGAATTACAGATCAAACTTGAATTAGCAAAAAAAGCTGCCACTGAAGCCAGCCAAGCTGTGGAGTTGAGTAAAACCGCTTATCAGGAAGCTTCTTCACGACGCTCTGAGGTTCACAAATCCATGCATCAGAATTATACCCTGCTAAAGACTAAAAATTTGGAATTGAAAAACGCAAAAAAGAAAAAGAACAAGTTGTCGGAGGAACAGCTCAATCTCGAAGAACAAATTTCTTCATTCGCACTCAAATCCTTGAACACATCTGAATCCTCATCAAGTTATGCAAAAGCAGGACTACATAAATCAGATGACTCCTTGCTTGCCGAAAGATCATCCAAACTAAAAAAGAAAACCAACTCAACTCCTTTGGATTTGTCTAAGACAAAAAAGGAGTTGTCTTCGCTCAAGACAGATCTTTCAAAAATCACCAAGCTCTGCAACTCCCTCGAGAAAGCTGCGAAATCAACTGAGTTGAGCTTTAAAAAAGCAAAAGCTGATCTTGTTGCTTTGGACTTAAATAAGGAAAATAGGAAGAAAAGTTGGGATGATGCAATCGCTGTAAGTAAGGACAAGGTGAACAAACTTGAGCGAATATCCACGCTTTTTGAAAATGCGGAAAAGGCATATACGAAGAATGAAGAAATGTTGTTGGCAGCAACTTCAAATCTCAAGAGTAGTCAACTCAAACTCAAGAAGGCCCGATTCACTAACTCCATGTGGTATGCGGAGTCGATCAATTTGGAAAGACACCGCGAATTGGCCAAGCTTTATGAGCTTGAAAACGAGAAGGGTTTAGTAAAAGACAATGAAGTTGCTACTTTGCAACCGATAATAGATCAACTCAGTAATCATACCGAGGATTTGTTGAAGAGCTATTTAGCCGCCTTGCCGGAGTAATTTGCTAGCTATTTCAAAAATTCCGACAAAAATGATTGAAGAATTCAGACTTTTTCAGTTCTTCCATCAAACAAATAGATGGTACTTTCGAGTTTTGAATGCATTTTGTAAATTTTATCTTTTTTTCACCTGCCTGATATTCACCGACATTCTTTCCAATGGCTTCACACTTCATTTTGCTGGGCCATCCATTCTCAAGTGCGAAGCTGAATGGCTTGATACGATGCTCCCTTTTTAAAAAAATCGATTGATGGACAAGAAATTCTTCACCTTCAAAAATTTTATCGACATATAATCTCGAACGACTGATCTCTGCTTTTCAAACACCAAGTTACTTATCGTTGGCGCATAGAACCCTATGCCGTGAGCGGGTGTATCTGATTGGAACAGTTGGAAAATCTGATTCGAAGTCCTTTTTGATTTTCCAAGATCAATAGGAATTCCTATGAAATTTTTGCTCCGGATGCTCGTCCATTGACTTAGTATTTCTCAAATAATCAGTCAGAAAGCAGTACCATTCTGGCTACTGATTTTGTTCCACACTGCTTTAATGGAGCGCTCCACTTCAACCATCCCATTTTTTGGATTAGTGTACTTTCATACGCTGGGCAAACATGATAAAGTCAAAATCTTTGGATCCATAAAGGTCACTAAACGCCTGAGAAAGTTAATTCGAATCCGCCCAATTATTCTAGAATTAAGAACTGAATCTCACCAAAACTTGACTTTGGTATAAGGTATGAAAGGGTTGATGTGAATGTATTTGATGCTAAAGTTTTGCAGATCGATGATAGCAGTCACTTTGCTTGCTCCTAGTTCTTATGTTCTCGCGATTGAAACTGAGACAAACTCACCCAAGCTGTCCAAGCTTGAATGGGCTAAGAGAAACGCATATGATTTCGAGCATCTTGCGTCCCTCACAGAACCTTCGGTGGTGGTAGTTGAAAGCGTAGATCGGACTGGAAGGAAAGGCGGTGTAGGTACTGGATTCGTAGTCTCCGCCGACGGGGTGATTGCCACTAATTTTCACGTCATTGGCGAACATCGAGATTTTTCAATACGATTTTCAAATGATCAAAGTTATCGACCAAAAAGTATCATCGGAATCGATCGCAGTCGCGATCTCGCCTTAGTTAAGATAGATGTTGAAAATTTACCGGTTTTGGAGCTCGGTAATTCCGATAAACTTGTGCCCGGTGAAGCAATTCTTTCCCTAGGTAACCCCTTGGGATATGGACACAGCGTTAGCAGGGGTGTAATCGCAGGATTAAGGGAAATCGAACCTGGTGACGGCAAACCTATGGTACAAGTTGCCATTCCCATTGAACCGGGAAGCAGCGGAAGTCCTGTCCTCAATCTTGAGGGACAAGTCGTCGCCATTCTTTGCATCAAAACAGGAGGAGCCATGGGTTTTGGTGTCCCTGCAAATGCATTGCGAAATCTCATGAATGAGAACAATGATCCGATTCCCATGAAGAAATGGCTGACCATTGGCGCTCTTGACGAACTCGAATGGAAACCCGTCATGGATGGGTCATGGACTCAGAGGGCTGGCATTATAAAATCAATTGGATTGGGTTCAGGATTTGGCGGAAGAATGCTTTGTCTCCACCTGGGAGAATTACCGGATCTTCCCTACGAACTGGAAGTCGAGGTCAAACTTGACAATGAAAGCGGGGCTGCGGGTTTGGCTTTTCATTCGGATGGGCATGACAAGCACTATGGTTTTTATCCGACAAACGGCTCCTTAAGATTAACTCGTTTTGAAGGTCCGAATGTTCTCAATTGGACAATATTGAAAACCATTGATTCCTCGGCTTACAATCCTAATCAATGGAATCTCCTTAAGGTTCGCGTTGAGGAAGATGGACGCATTCGCTGTTATGCTAATGGTGAGGAAATCATCGACATGCAAGATCTCTTCTTTACAAGAGGCAGAATAGGTTTGTGCAAATTCAGGGAACCATCGGCTGTTTTTCGTAACTTCCGATTTTCGAAAAGATTCCCGAAATCCGAGGCGACTTCAAAGGTGTTTAATCGTGTTCGCAAGATCATGCGCAACCAAGGAAATTCCAAAGATCTATCTCAAGCTGAAATGCAATCATTACTCGATCTAGGACCTGCCTCTCCTCAAGCAATCAATGATTATGCGTTGGAATTGGAGAAAAAAGCCAAATATGCCAAGGAACTCTCCAATGAAGTCCGTGAAAGACTTGTAATAAGTGATCTCGTTGAATCTCTAAACCATGAAAATGAAAAGTCCGTGGATCTCCTCAAGTCTGCTTTGCTGATCGCTCGACTAGATAATGCCAATTTTGATTTGTCCAGTTACTTGCGCAGGGCTGATCAAATAGCTAAGAAAATTAGGGAGAAATTTCCTTCTAATTCCAGTGAGGAAGAGAGGTTACGTATTCTAGTCTTTCAATTATTCGAAGAGATGGGCTTTCATGGAAGCACTCTTGATTATCATCATCGCTCAAACAGTTACATGAATGAGGTCATGGACGATCGTGAGGGTCTGCCCATTACTCTTTCCATTTTATTCATCGAACTTGCAAACCGTCTGGAAATTCCAGTTTCAGGCGTTGGACTGCCGGGACATTTCATAGCTATGTATCGAGAATCGCCAAAGCAGATGAAAAAAAAGCAATCGTCACCAAAGGAAATTCTCATAGATGCCTTCGGAGGTAAAATAATCGATAAACGAGAAGCTGCTCAAATCACTGGCATACGATTAAATGAATTGGATTTCAAACCTACACCTCAAAAAGAAATCATAACGCGAATGTTGCGTAATTTAATCCAATCGGCTGACCATGACCAAGATCAACGGGCGAAGTTGCGTTACATTGATGCCATTCTAGCTATTTCCCCAGAAGATAGGTTTACAAGAGTCATGAGAACGATGATTCATTATGGAAATGGAAATTTTAACCAGGCCTTGAAGGATATCGATATTTTGCTGCAAAAGGAGCCGGAGAGTCATGAGAATGGCCCTTTACTTGAAATCAGATCGAGATTAATCGAACAAGGCGCCTCGGTTGTAAGATAACTCCCTCGGGGTTCTCAATTAAGGTCATCTTGTGAAAATTCCCTCTCGGTTCTTCCGTCCGGGCCCATCGAATAAAGCAAAAATCCACTTTCTCCGTCTTCTCTGGGATATTCATAAACGTATTTCTTCCCCCATGGATCCAAAAAGGCTGGATCTCTTCCAAGTGTCTCCATAAACCAAAGAGCAATTGAATTGCCCCCCTGATGATTGGAATCCGGTATATTGCTCATGTCGAAGGAATCCAAGTCAAAATTCATCAGATTGGATGGAATTAAGTTCGGATGTCTCACGATTTTGGAATCGGAAAAGATTTCGTCATGCTTGAAACCTGCTAGAGAAAGGAAAAGTATCTCCTCATTGGTGCAAATCTTATTCTCGCAGGAAACCGGGTAATCTCCATGGTGAAGATAGTAATTCTCAAGTGCTGTTTTAATGGCAACGATTTCCAATTTCGCTTTCTTAATATTTTTCTTTTCCACCACAAAGTGGAAACCTTTGAAAAAAAGGGTGAGCAGGACTCCAATGATCCCTAAGACTACCAAAGTCTCAAGTAGAGTAAAGGCTCTCCTATGTGACCTTTTCAAACAACCACTCTACCCCAACCCATATTCATGAGAGCTTTTTTGACTGGCCGAAGATCTTTATCTTCAAGTGCCATAAGCTTGTATTTTTCATCTCGGCGAACCGCTTCTTTGAGAAAATCAATGCATTCATCGAAATTTTTCTGTACACAGGCATAACAGGCCAAATTATATCGAATAATGGAGCTTTCATAATGAAGGATCAATCCATCAAGAAGAATTTTACGAGCATCTCCAACGGACACATCTCTTCGAGTAGCATAAGCATCTGCAATCCACCAACTCAAATCGTAGGGAAACTCCAACCTTAAGCCCCTGGCTACCTCTCTCATGCATTTCCAATCAGATTTTTCCTTATGAATGGCAACAAGAAGTGCTCTTCCATCCTTCGACCAAGGATGTTCATCAGGCAAGGCGCGAAGCTCGCGCATTGACTCCTCAAACATCTCCAATGCAAAATATCCTTGTGCCCGCTCGAGGTGCTTCTCGGGTTTGAGAATATGCAATGGAAGATCCTGATCCATGGATACGATGAGAAAAAACTACTGGAACTCTTACTACTATGCAAGTTGGACCATACAAAACTAAACGGGACAAATTAGAATTTTTCTGAAATCAAAAAAAAGTCAGTGATAAGATAACAGACATTCCCTAGATTCTAAAAGTTTTCCTCGGCGAATTGGGTAGGCCATTACAATCAACAATGCACCCGATTTCAATTCAATCTTTGAACCGCTCTCAATGGTCTTACTTAAGGAGCCCCTTCACAAGGGAAATCAATGGAGTTAAAATTTGGCATCTGCTTCCCTTTTCCTCATACGCTTGGTCTTGCGAGTGATAGGCGGATATTTCATTGTTTCCTCTTTTAAACCCTCTAAAATGTATGTCTGTAAGATCCTGACCTTATAAGTCAGGAAGTGAGGGGAGAGCAATCTGACCTGGACTTCAGTTCGCTAATTAGCTCTCATCAGTCTCAAGCACACAAGCAGCAGGTTGATATGTGCTTACAATACCATTTCCTGAGATTGGGTTTTCAGGAATGGCATATTGTACAGCTGGGAAATCATTCCACTGTTTGGTATCTCTGCTTATTTGAAGATAATTCTCTTTGGTTTCTCCGTTAGGCTCGTTACTCGCCCAATTAAGGTACCCATCAGCAACGGGGGTTCATCCGTCCGCAGATTCCGTACTAGTTACCCATCTCCTATCTCCTTCGTTGGCAACGTCATTAGCCCCCAACCAAGCATTCTTGTTTGCAGAACCAACTTGCCCTTTCACTTCTACTTGTCCTGCGTAAGACCTAATCGTTCCGAGATATATCTCGTTGTCAAGGTCAGCAGAATTTTCTGTCTCTGCTAATTGCTTGGGCATATCCCAAGTAAGTCCGGAAAAATTTCCCGACGAGTCAAAGAATTCAATAACTTCATGAATCTTTCCTCGAAAAACCTGATTTCCGTTAAAAGTATCTTGCCGCATTTCGTAAATGTCGGCCCGCAGACGATCAAATTCTTTCCGCAGAATGGATCGTTCAAGAGTGTTCAGCAAAGGATTAATCGCCTCACTTGCCAAGACCGACATTCTTTCGTACTTTTTGATAGCAATCTGCAGGAATGCCTTTTGCATTTCACCTTGCGAAGTGGACCCTGCATACTTTGTCCCATGAGTTTGGCTTGTTTTACCTGCCTCATCAAACGGGATGAACAAACATATTGACCGAAATTTTCGCTACCCAAGTTTTTGGAAAGTGCTCCGGTGTTGTGCACCGCTCTTGCATCAGAATGATTGAAGTGATTTAACGCCCAATGGGAAAATTCTTAAATCGTAGAGAAGACTGCAGATGTAGGTGATGCCCGGGTGTTGAGAGATGAGAACATCCGTGCTTCTGCAATTTATAGTTTTGCCACCCAGCTCATTTGTTCGTTATTAGAACTTAAACATTCGTCGAATCCTTTTTGTTTTTTCCATACTTGCTCACATGGGATTCATTAAACAAGAGCAATTTTTTTGATTCAGTTTGTTATCTCCCAAAATTCAACCTCACCCCATAAATTGCCCCATCCACGGTATTTTGGAGTCAACCGAAAGTACTGTGCTTTTACCGCATGTAAATCCATTTCAGCCCAAACTCCCTTGCCTTTTTCAGAAACAAACCCTTGATACTGGTTGAATTCCAGAAAAGTCTCCCCATCCCTGCTCACTTCGACTTTAACTTCCGACAACTCATCTGACCGATCCCAGGGTTGAAAGTAGATTCTTATAATTCCAATTCTCTTTTCGTTTCCAAGATTAAAAATCAAGGTAGGGTTTTTCTTCAGCCATGCAGTCCAAGTCGAGCGCCATCCGTCTTTTGGCAGTTTTCCATCAATCAGCAGATCGACTCCAAGCCTTCCACTGTCAAGAGTAGGTGCGAGGAGGGTTTTCACCTCGTTGACTGGAGAAAGTTTGAATTTTCGCTCATCTCCATTTATTTTTCTTTCCTGAGATTCGAGACCTGGGAAAAGGCTTGAAATGTAGAAAAAAGAAACGAAAGCAAACCTAGCAGTCATCCCTTTCTTTGACTTTTTTTTTAAACTTTTGCAAGAAGCTTACGAGACACGCATGATTTGAAATCAATGCGATCAAAGTGACCGATTGACCATCCAATGACAACCGGACTCTTCCCCTATCTTCATAAATATTCTCTCTGCCTTGTTTAATTTTCTCCCTTTGCGTACGGAAATCCCCCATGTACGATGAAGCTTTTTTCTTCCCAATGGAAGACTTTTCAGGGTTCCATCAAAGACCTCCTTTTCCACTGCCCAGTTGGCCATAACTCCAATTCCCATACCAACCTTAATCAATTCCTTGGCTGCTTCCGGATTACTTATTTCCATAGAGGAAGAAAGCTTTATACCTTTTTCGTTCAAGTACTCATCCAATATACGAAAAGTATAACTTTCTTTATTGTAGAGAATAAAATTTTCGGAAATCACATTATTCCAATCAATTCTTCCTGTTTTCGCCCAAACATGATCAGGAGGTGTTACCATGCGAAGCTCGTCTCTGAAGCAGGGAACGAAATCAATTTCTGATATTTTTACCGGTTCCAAGGTAATCGCCAGATCAATTTCGCCAAAGGCAAGCATTTCCAAACATCTGGGAGTGTCCTCTCCCTTCACCTCAAATCTGCATTTTGGAAATTCCATTTTAAATTGAGCAATCATAGGTGGCAGAAAGAAACGACAGGCTTGCTGACTGGCACCTAGGCGAATTCTTCCGGCTCCAAATTTTTCGAATCCCATCAACTCCTCTTTTACCGCATCCATTTCAATCATGAAAGGTCGAGTGAACCGCAAAAGGCGATCACCCGCTTCTGTGAGACAAACCTTCTTACCCTGTCGACGCAAAAGCTGGCATCCAACCTCTTCCTCCAGAGACTTCATGGAGTGACTCACCGCGGATTGAGTCAGAAAAAGCCGCTTTGCAGTTTCCGTGAAACTTCCAGTGGCGCAGAGCAGGTCAAAGGCTTGAAGCTGACGAGTGTCGAATGGGCGGATTCTTTTCATCTACAATGAGTTTGCATTTAACGATCCAAAGTCAATGCATCCTTGAAATTGGCAAAAGTTTTTTTTCAGCTCAAAAATCGATTCTTTCAATTGGTTCTCGCTTGTCGTTGGATGAGAAAGATCTCATGGTTAAGGCATGAGAGTTTGCGCCAAGGAATTATTCATTTCAGCTATTGTTCTTTGTTTCCATACAAAGTCTTTTTCTCAAGTGCATCCCAAAGAAACTCTGGCTAGAAAGGTCTTCGATTCTCTGCGTTACAACGACTTCAAAATGTTTCATGAACAGTCGATTTTTTCTTTGGATGAAGCCGAATTCAAATCGTTTCTATACAGAATTAGAAACCAATCCCTTCGCCAAGAACTCATCTCGCTTCACCGTCAACCTTTTCCAGAAAGTGCAATTACAGTCCAGTCCAAGTGGGAAATTGCATTCAAACACAATTGGCGTCAACAGTGGAGACACCTCTCTAGATACTCACCTGATAAGGTTCGTGAAGACTCATTTCTTCCTATACTACGAACGGCCGACGAATTTGGAATCCAGTGGAAGACAGTAAAGCTCCTTGCCATAGAAGTTCTTGTCCCAGTGACTTGGGAAGATGGACGTTTTCAATTCAAAAGTGATTTGGATCTTGATGAGAATTCATCGAATGCAAAAACCATGCACCTCGATCGAGGTTTGACTTATCGCTTCAAACTTGATGAAAAAACATATTCCAAAGCGTTGATGATTGGCCATGCTTCTGAAGATTCAGAAAAAAAATATGATTCTGGAATTCTCGGCAATGGTAAGGGCGAGAGTGATCTTCTGGTAAGGCTTGGCCAAGAAAGTCCCGATAGGTTATTTTATTTTTGTCCTGACCAAAAGGGAGGAGGAGGAGTCATAGAAATCAAAAACTATGATGAATACTTTAAACCCAATCAAAGAACTGACCTGTTATTGACTTTTTCTTTTGGAAATCCTTTGAAAGCTTATCAGATTCTCCTCAAGGAAGTTCTATCTACTCAACAAGGGCCCAAGTTCTGCGAAAAACCAACTTGGTTGGGAGAAATTACGCAAATCTATGGTTTAAATTTCAACTGATTCCATATCGGATATTTATTCTCGAATAACCTCAATCAGATTTCCGTTCTTGTATCGAAGAATCTTGATTAGTCTTCCATTTTGATCCCAATATCGGACTAGGCCGTTGAGCATGCCGTCAAACCATTGACTTTCTTCCTTGAGGCTTCCTCCTGGGTACCAATAACGTTGCATGCCATCCTTGTAACCTTTGAGAAATGAAATCTCTGCTTTTGGATTTCCATCCTCAAAGGTTTCTATGGCTAAACCGGTAAAAGGAGCTCTTTCTACGTCAAAATGAAATAATCCAGTCACATTATGCTTCACGATGTTTTCGCCTTTTACTGTTCTCAGTTTGAGAGCCAATCTTGTATTTTCCCACTTCAAGGCTTCGATCTCCAGATTATTTTCTTTTATTATTTCGTTTCTTTCCAAGGATGACTGCTTTCTAGTCATGTTTTCCTTTTCTTCGTCTTCTTCAAAACAAGCAAATAAGCAGAGAAGGCAGCATGTAAGCAAAAATCGCACATACATTGCAGAACCTGATAACTGATTGATTAATGATGGCAAGCCCATGAATCAACCACCTGAGTTCCTAATTTCCAACCTCTCGACCTTGAAGATATGATTTTCGATGCAAAACTGTACCATCTTCATTAAAAAAAATCCAAACGCCGTCTTTTTCTCCCATTCTGTAGTTCCCCTCATAACTTTTCTCTCCGTTGTCATACCAACCCTCATAAACTCCCTCTTTTGAACCTCTGGAATAAGAATTTTGATGTTTGATTTTTCCATTCTCAAACCAAACCGAATAATTTCCATCTAATAAATCTTCGAAATATTCGCATTGCAAGATCTTGCATCCCTTTGTATCCCACTCGGTAAAGTCGCCCGACCTCTTTCCCCTTTCGTAATTTCCAATTTCCTTTATTTTTTTATTAGCGTACCAATGGGAAAAATCGCCATGCAATAATCCCTTCTCATAATTTGACTTCAAATTCATTTTTCCATCTGCGTACCAAGTTAAAAGTTGACCTTCAAGTCTATCAGACAGGTAAAATCCCAATAGAGCCAGTTGTCCATTCTGATGCCATTTTTTCCACTTACCCTCTTTTTTTCCAAATTCATAATAAACTTCGTAGCATTTCTGACCGTTTTCGTACCAGGTCGAATATTCGCCGTGTTTTGACCCATTCTTAACTTTCCACACTTCAAGGATTCCATCCTCGGATTGTTCCTTCAACCAACCGTCGTATGGCTTTTTTTCATTTGGCATGAAATATAGAAGATTTTCTCCCACACCTCTTAGTTGAAATTTGCTTTTAGCCACGGATTCGTATTCTTTCCTCGAATTCATTGATTCGGATGGATTTGTTTTGGAAGACTTAGAATGGGTCTCACCGCTCAATGAAGATGTGACGTCCTCAGAGTATTCTTTCTTCTTCAAAAGATCTCCAAGCACATCAAACTTCAAAATTCCCAAAACCAATAAACTCAGAGAAAATACAACTGGAAGCCAAGCTCGAATACCTTTCAGCCAATAGTTCATCTGTCAAAAAAAGAATTCGGCTGTATTAAAGTAAATGCATACTTAGAACAGATTTAAAAGGCTGATTGTTGGTTTCGGGACTAAGCAACACAAAGAATCGGACATTCTCTGTCATATAAGAAAAAAAGTGATTACAACAACAGAATAGGAAGAACCAAAAAAATCTTTCCTAAAGGTATGTAGTTAGTAATTAATTTATAATGAAGCAAGATTTTGGCGGCTTCCCTTCTACGATCAAAGATTCCCCTGTAACGAAAAAAAGGAAAACTCTAGAGAAAAAAGAGAGCCGAGAATCGGATTCGAACCGACGACCCACGCATTACGAATGCGTTGCTCTACCAACTGAGCTATCTCGGCAAAAATGATACGACCTATACCTTTTCAAAGGTTCAGCATTTTGGCAAATCTCAAATTTGAGAGCTAAAACCCCTTCTACACAATAGCATATAATGATGTATTTAAAAGTGTTCTGGTGGGAATAAGAATGAATTCAGGCAGGAGGCGTTTGTTGATAGGATTTTGGATGGATAAAATGATATTTGTTTAGTATTTTGACATCTTCCAATTTATTCTATTAATCAAACTAATAAAAATTGCTAGATCAGATTGATCATAAAATACGATCAAATCATTTTCGCAATCCAAGACTGAACAAAATCTTTTCTTTATTCATTAAAACGGAACTGGTGGCACCATGCTTGCCTTTGCCTAACTTGTTCAAAATACATTGAATCTTTTCAAATTATTTAAAGATCAGGTGACTATGAAGACTTTCTATTACATGCCAAAAAAAGGCTTTAGGGTGATGAACCCTAAAGCCGATTCTACACTACTACTTTTACGATAAGTAAAATTATCAATCAAAAAGATTTAAAAGGTGAACTAATTAGAACACATTCATGAGCCAACATCAGAGAGAAGACTTAGCAGATTCCATTACCCATGACCTGGGACCGGCATAAGATTTTTTAGGCTTTCTGGTTCTATGACTGGGAGGGGTCATTCGTTCGTCGGTCAATCCCTTGGATGGATTATAAACCTTGGGTTCAAACCGTGATCTTTCGTTGCGTTCGATGGCATTGCTCATGTTTGAATCAATCGCCTTCAAAGCAGGCATTTTCAAAATCCTTTGACAAAGCATACCGCAAATTGGACATATTGCGGGAGCGTCACGCTCATCAATCGAACGAAACACTTCAAATGGTCCATCCTTTTCACAATGATAGTCGTAGGTTGGCACTTTGAAAAGAATTCAAACAACTAAATTAAAAGTAGGTGAAAAAGAACAATAGCAGGCTAGGACAAAGCTTTTGCGACATCCGTACCACTAGGTATGGAAATTTTAGGTCCTCCTGGTTCCGGCTTGATGTTGAAATCAAAAATATCAGTGGGAAGAAACAAAGTGGCACAAGCGTTTGGTATGTCTACAACTCCGCTGACGTGTCCTTCGATCGGGGCTGAACTTAAGAGTGAATATATTTGCTCACCAGTATACCCGAATTTCTTCAAATACTCGATGCAATTCAGGCATGCTTGGCGGTATGCGATGGTAGTGTCCATGTAGTGTTGCTTGCCTGATTCATCAACTGAAATTCCTTCAAAAATTATGTAGTTTGAATAATTTGGATCACTTGGACTTGGTTCGAATATGGGATTTTTGATACCATATTGAGCGACGCCATTCTTGATCAAATTTACCCTAATATCAACATAAGCCGCGGTTTCAATCCCACCACAAAAGGTAATCTCCCCATCGCCTTGGGAGAAGTGGCAGTCGCCCATCGACAGACCGCCATCTTTAACATATACTGGAAAGTAAACCTTAGATCCTCGAGACAGATCTTTGATGTCGCAATTGCCTCCGTGTTCGCGAGGTGGCACTGTTCGAGCCGCCTCCTTGGCCGCTTCCGCTGCATCAGCAGGTGCCATGCGTCCCATGTGAGCAGTGTCTGCATAAGGGAGCGTAGCAAGAGCAGGCACCCGTTCCGGGTTGGTGTCGTAGAGTTCCTTCTCGCGCTTGTTCCACTCTTCGAGCAATTCCTTGGATGGAAGTGTTCCGATCAATCCGGGGTGGCGAATGCCGGCAAATTCGACACCGGGAATGTGCCTGGAAGTAGTTTTGATGCCGTGATAGTCCCAGCAAGTTTTTCGGGCGTCAGGAAAATGATCAACTAAGAAACTTCCTCCATTCTCCTTAGCAAAAATACCAGTAAAACCCCACAGAGAATCTTCCAGCATACCAACATCAAGAATATCAACGGCAAGAAGGTCGCCAGGTTCCGCACCTCTGACTCCAATGGGACCACTAAGATAGTGTACCTTGGTAAGGTCTACATACTTTATATCCGATGCATCGTTGGTATTTGCAACCTGACCTCCAGTCCAATCTACGCATTCAACTCGAAACTCATCACCCGGGTTAACCATCGCAACCATCGGAATATCAGGATGCCAACGATTGTGCATGATATCTTGTTCTTCTGGTTTGGCGTTTAGGTCGACTTTTATAAGGGTATTCATAATGTAATTAATAATATGTGATATTTAAATGAATGATTTTAGTGAAATTAGATGCAAACTAATTGCAATAAATGCGCCAAAGACTTATCTAAATTCAAAGAATGAGAATTTTATTCAATTTTTGGCTATCTGAAATAAGTTGTTCATATCTTTTACAGTTTTCGATTTAAAAAATTGAAGTGATTAATTCGTCTGCTACCGCTCTTATAATGCAATGCAACTACATCAACTGAACCGCAACGACCCCAACAAGTCTTGATTTTATTGAGCCTGGACCCATTTTCAGAATCAAAAAAAATTTCCGCAACCATGCGAAGAAGAGGTTAATGCACTTTTCAACAAATGGAGTTGATGTAATGACCGAGTAGAAAAAAATTAAAAAAGCAAATATTTTTATTTTACAATTAAATTTAAAATCTATATTTTTAATAATTTATATAATATTTTTGCAAAGTTTATTATCTTATATTTATTGATTTTGAAAGAGTTACATTTCGATTCTTTTATCCTAAATTATGAATGGGTATCCTTTGTTAATTGAAAGGTTTCTTGAACTTTAAATGCCTTATTCACTGGATTTCCTCGTCATGATATTTAGATTTTTCATGGTGAACATCTTCGGATTTATCGATCGACATTCGATTTATGAGCCTAGTGGCAATGTACCTACGCTCCACCATCAAGGAACATCCAACCACTTCCTTTACTCAAGTGTGCATTCAACTGCTCCTTTTTTCCCATGTCACTCAGTGTCTAGTAGACTCGAAGGCATTTTTTTTCAATAACCATAGGATTGATCCTTCAATTTTTCGGTTCAACCAGGTGTAAGTGGTTTAGAAAGTTATTAATACGTTGCCAACAGACACCTTGTAAACAATTGGGTGTATTAGATGAGCCATTCAACCCAAAAAAGGTCTTGGCAATAAGAGGACCGAGTCGAGAATCGGATTCGATCCGATGACTCAGCCGTAACGCATGCGATGCTTCATCAGCTTAGTTTCTTCAGTTTACAAAAATAAACTCACATAGCTGAGATTGCGAGTCAGGCAATGAGTGACGATCTTACCTTACATATGGTGTTCCCAGAACATTCAAACTATGAAGTTTTTCTTCAATCTCTTTTGAGCATTAATACTGCAAGCATCGCAATGAGCGATAAATTTGCAAAGATTTCCTCATAATCTCCAATTACAACATGGGTCACCGCAGCACCAAACATCAGTCCGATCAAAAGAATACTAGAGTAATAAGAGTATTCGTATCTTATCTTTTCGAAGAGCAATGGAAGAATCAAACCCAACCCACAGAGGACCTCAATACATGCAATGGCCCTGACAATCAGTGGATCGAAGAAAGAAACCCAAAACATTTCCTGAGAAAGTTTTTCGATAGGTTGCAAAAGCCTGTACAAACCACCCAGGCCAAAGATTGAAAAGAGCAGTACCTGGATTGTCTTTTTTAAAAGGCGCACAAAATGTCCACGACCGAAATGATCAAGCAGCAAGGGAACTCAAATAAAAAACCAAAACGCATAGACATAGCAAAGTAAAGGAAGGAAGCATACGGAAAGGTTTGCTTTTCAAACGAATATGAGTGACTAGAGCGGCTGCCATGAGAATCCCAATGCCCATCGCTCCCACTCGGACAATTACTGCACTTTCGCTGAATAGCATGATGGCAAAAGAAATTTTGAGTATTCCGACCAAGTCACGCAACCAGTTGGGAAGTTTAAAATGTTTGAATTCGTCTTTGATGTTGTTGTAACGGACTCCCCAAACAAAAACTATGGAACCAAAGATTACGGCACATAATAATTCTAGTGCGAAGGATATCGGAAACATCATTAAAATTCTCACTACTTGACTCCAGGAGTCGAGCACTTAATAAAAAAGATTTTCATGAGTCTTCGGATTTTAAGCCATTCATTCCCTTCTCTTGGAATTTCAATATTTTGGTGATTGCTGATTCTTGTTTTGTTTTTTTGAAGAACTCTCCACTACACCTTTTGCAGGAACAGGATAATCCTCGAAGGTCAGCAAGGGCAAATCATCAGGTAGGTGACGAATTCGCATGTCCTTGAATTCAAGGGTCATGGGCGGACCCTTGTGAGCCTGCAGGGCTAGCACACCATCGAACGCCCTACCCTTTTCGTGAAAGTCGATCAGGTCGGCGGTCGGATGACCATTGATCCAATGCCGGTGGTGGTTGCCTTTCACCAATATCCGGTACTCATGCCACTTACCGGAAGGAAAGTCCCTGAGCTCGGATTCCTTTATCAACCACGGTTTTCCTTTGGGGTCCACAATGACTTTCTGTCCTGCCCGGCAGAGGATTCCCCTTCCCTTTTCCTCATACAGCATACCATTGTACTGGGGTTTTTCGGCAACCACATCGCATTGGTACCCCGAGACCACATCGATACCCAAATCGGGTCGGTGAACGCTGCGATACTGAATTCCGCTGTTGGCCCCGTTCGATACCCGTATTCTCAACCGCAAGTCGAAGTTGCGGACGGTGGTTACTTTCCAGGTGAGAAATTGATTCATGGTCTGCGTCCCATCTGTTCGGGCAATCAAGACGCCATCCTTTAGCGACCAGATTGCGGGATCACCCGACCACGAGCGAATGAGATTACCGGAAGGAATGAGGTTGGAAAATCCATTTGACCCGGGACGATTTGCAACAGCGGCCGCGGATGCCGGATAGGGTGAAGACGATACCTCAAGAGGGGATTTTGGGGGAGCAAGAGGTCCACCAAGTTGATTGACCCGAAGGTCGGTGGCTTTGCGGATCTTCAAAAGAGTCTTTTGGAACTTCGGTTCCGTCGCCAAGTTGATCAGTTCATCGGGATCCTCCCTAAGATCATGAAGAAATTCGTAATTCCCCTGATCTACATAGCGGGCGTACTTGAACCGCTTTCCACGGAGACTCTCGAAGGCGGGAATACGTTGCCGCACTGCAAAGTGCTCATGAAAAGTGTATTCACGCCAAGCCTCTGAACTCTCACCTGCCACCAAACGGTCCAGACTCCGGCCTTGGTACTTCTCGGGAATCTCCAGATTCGCCCACTTGAGGAAAGTGCAGGGAAGATCAAGGTTGAGTACGGATTCATCTAGAACTTGCCCCTTTGCCTCTTCAGAAACTCTGGGATCGCAGATCACCATGGGAACACGAAGGGACTCCTCATAGTGGGACCATTTGCCTGCTAAGCCACGGTTGCCCATATGAAAGCCGTTGTCAGCGGAATAGACGATGATGGTATTTTCGGCGAAACCTCGTACTTCCAAAGCTTCCAGGAAACGTCCAATGGCGTTGTCGATTCCACTGACCATGCGGAGATAGGCTCTCAGGTTTATTTGGTATTTGCTGTTTGAATTCCAGCGCCAAAAGAATCGTTCCCGATTAATCGTGTTTTTCAAAAAAAGAGGCAGCTCGTCAAAAATCTTCGAGTCATTGAGACGCGGAGGAGGCATCCGGTATTCCCCATACATCCCGTTCACCACGAAGGGCCAGGGGAAATGACCGATTCCCGGGCGTCGATCACTGTCCTCGGCGTGACAGGCATTGAACCACATATTCATGGCAAAGGGTTGATCTCTGGATTGGCTCTTCAGGAATTCGATTCCTCGGTCGACGATCAAGTCGGTCTCGTGGCGTAAACTGCCGTCTTTCTGTTTTTTGTAATATGGATTTCTTCCAATCCTTTCAAAAAAGTCAAAATGATCCTCCGCCTTCCATCCATCGGGCATCTTGGCATGCCATTTTCCCACAAAACCAGTCCGATAACCTGCTTCCCTCAAATAATCGACGTAAAGCTTTTCGACCGCTTCAGGTTTGGCCAAGTCATGGACGCCGTAAACCCCAAAAGTCCGCCCCGTCAGACCAGTAAGGATGGTAGTCCGACTGACCCAGCAAATGGACTGGCTTACGAAAGCGTTGGCAAAGCGTGCTCCCCGAGCTGCCAGACCGTCTATATTGGGTGTCTTCGCCAGGGGATGACCGTAGCAACCAAGTGTGCTTGAAGTTTGGTCATCGGTGAGAAAAAAAACGATGTTGGGTCGCTTTGAAACTGCTCGAGTAAAAAAGGAAAAAGCGAGAAAAAGAAAGAAGATCTCAACAACTTTGAATTTCATCACAAACACATAGATCAACAAATTCAAGCTGTTCAAGGGAAGATTCAAAGCACATTGGCTTTTTTTACAGTTCATCGCAAAGGAAAATGCTGTTTGAAGCTAAAGTTTCCTTGACTAAGCGTATCGTGCAAACCTACAAAATAATGAAATACATTATTCACAAATCCATTTTTTTCTTCAGGTATGTTTCCCACACTCATCTCCATCGCTGTCATTCTTTTGATTGCCATTCTCTTAATCGTTGGGATCTTCAACAAACTCGTAACGCTTAAGAATCGATATGAAAATGCTTTCTCTCAGATCGAAGTTCAATTGCAGAGACGTTATGATTTGATTCCAAACCTGATCGAAACCGTGAAAGGTTACATGAAACACGAACGCGAGACCCTTGAAGCTGTCATTCAGGCAAGAAACCAAGCAGCGGGAAGTCTTCAGACTGCCTCCCAAAATCCAAGCGATGCTGGTGCCATTGCTGGTCTAGCTGGTGCAGAAGGTTTGCTTGGAGGAGCCCTGGGGCGACTGTTTGCCCTTTCCGAAAATTACCCGGATCTCAAGGCCAATCAAAATATGGCAACCTTGCAAGAAGAACTAAGCTCGACAGAAAACAAGGTTGCTTTTTCCAGACAGGCTTTCAATGACGGAGTCACAGCTTACAATACTTATAAACAAACTTTTCCACCGGTTTTGTTTGCCCCTGCCTTCGGACACACACAAGACGCCGCTTTACTTGAATTCGAAAGCGAAAAGATCAAGGATGCCCCCCAAGTAAAGTTCTAGTTCCTTTCAGAGATATCCAAAGAGGACTGATGGATTTCTTCGAACATCAAGACCGCGCTAGAACCAACACCTTTTACCTGCTCGTACTCTTCTGTACGGCAATCGTTCTCATGACTCTGACGATTTACTCTTTGTTGTCGGTGGTTATGGAACATCATCAAGACCAAGACTACAGATCCCTTGCCTGGTCTAAGAAACTTTCGACATATGTTGCGACTGGGGTTTTTTCGGTTGTAGGACTTGGAGCTGTATTCAAAATCAACTCCTTAAGTGGTGGCGGTAAAGTAATTGCAGAGTCCTTGGGAGGACGTAAGATCAACCACCAAACTCAAAATCCGAATGAAAAACGGATACTTAACATAGTATCTGAAATGGCCATTGCCTCAGGTTTACCCGTTCCCCCCGTATATCTCATCAACGAAGTGGGCATCAACGCATTTGCAGCTGGATATTCTCCCAACGATGCAGTTATCGGCATCACTGAAGGTTGTTCCAAAAGATTGAATCGTGATCAGCTCCAAGGTGTGGTGGCTCACGAATTCAGCCATATTCTAAACGGTGACATGCGTTTGAACATTCGTCTTTGCGGATTCATCCACGGAATCATATGTCTTTCCGACATTGGAAAAAGCATGTTGCGTGTGGGTCTTGGTTCTAATCGTGGAAGAAGCAAAGATTCAGACAAAGGGGGGGGGTTCATCATCTTGCTTGGTTTTATCCTCACACTAGTAGGTATGATCGGAGCTTTCTTTGGTTCCATGATAAGGGCGGCCGTAAGCAGGCAAAGAGAATTTCTCGCTGATGCCGCAGCAGTTCAGTTCACCCGCAACCCCGGGGGAATTGCAGGCGCTCTCAAAAGGATCGGGGGATTTACGAAAGGATCAAAATTTGCAAATACTTCGGTTGAGGAGTTCAGTCACATGTTTTTTGGCTCTACGCTAATTCATTTTTTTTCCACACATCCACCTCTGAACAAACGGATTGCAAGGATCGAACCTGGCTGGAAAAAAGATTTTCCCAACACCAACATCATTACAGAAAGAGCGGATGCCAAGGCTGAAGGCATTGACCTGCAAGAATCAGCCCAGATGGGTTTTGCTCGAGAACCAACCCAAGAAAACTGCACCACTCAGTCGGAAGAAGAAAAAACACCAAAGCCAATGAATTTGGAGAAAACCCTGGAAGTACCGAGTGAGAAGGAAGTCAAGCGAGCTCGCGAATTGATTTCCTCGTTACCTCAAAGTCTAATTGAACAAGCCAGAGAACCCCACGGAGCTTGTTCGTTGGTCTTTTCTTTACTTCTTGATCCAAGAGAGTCGGTTCATCAGATTCAAGTTTGCATCCTGAAGGAGCAAGCAGAATCCGGTACCCATGAATTAAGCGTTGGAATGAAGCTTGAAGTTCAAAAGCTGAAATGCATTCAAAAACTTGCTCTTTTCGAAGAAAGCACTGCTTCTCTAAGCCAACTTTCCGAATCCCAAATCAGGGATTTTCAAAACCTTACTGATCAATTGATCAATGCTGACAAGCAGATCGACTTTTTTGAATGGACAATCAGCAAGATCATCCAAGATTTTATTAATCGCACTCTTTCTCCAAATTCCTCTTTGCATGGACGTTCTTCCATAAGGGAAAAACTTCCCACATGTTCGATCTTCTTGGGGGCGCTGGCTCATTTCGGGCAGGAAAACAAGGATCCTTTGCCTTCATACACGAAAGGATTCCGGGCCCTTGATGCAAAAGCACCGGTAGATCTGCCTCCCTTGGAAAAATGTGAGATGGACCAACTTGATGATGCATTGACTCAACTCGTGCGTTTGACTCCCTTGGCTAAACGCTCTCTTTTGAACGCCTGCAGACAAACCATTGAACACGATGGGAAGTCAACTGATATCGAATTGCAAATTCTACGCGGACTGGCTGCGGCCATCTCCTGTCCTCTTCGTCTGGCTTAATTGAATAAAGAGGAGGTTAAAGCGAGGATTTCAGTCAATGCTGATTTCTCTTCCTTGGTTTTGGGCTGATTCCATGCAAGCCATCATAATCCTTTGAGTAAGTAATGTAATCATGGGCCAATGACCATCAGGTACACCACCTAAAACCAAGTTGGAAAAGGTTCGAAACAACTTGGTTTCCTGAGCGGAAGAGTGACTGTTTGCGTATTCATCAACCTCATGGAGAACTTCCCTGCGCTCCATGCGAAAGTCACAAAGTTCACAATCAAACTTTGCACTTGAAGAAACGAAACCCAAGCGATTGCTAAAGTAGGGAAGAACAAAATCATCGATTCTTAGGTTTCCTTTAGATCCGCTTAGATGAGCTAATTGTTGGTGTTCGGTAAGAAAGGAACAATAGAAGCTCGCAGATACTCCATCGAACAGGAGTTCCCCAGAAAACTCCGTGGGAACCGGATGAGGACTGTCCGAACAGGCCGAAGAATTCAGCATCCGACCGGTGACTACTTTGGGCTTTGCATATTTCATTGCCCAAAGAATGAAGCGAATCGTATACCATCCCAGATCTCCCAAGCAGCCGTGAGGTTCCAAATCACTATGCATTCGGATATTCTCTTTAATAAAATCCTCCGGAGCCCTGAAGCTGAATTGAGTGGCAATTCTTTTCAAGTCGCCAAGAGTCGAATCATCGTTCAATACCTCGCGGACCTTGGCCAGGCGATCGCTGTGCATAAACATTACGCCGTCCATGAACTGGACGCCTGCTTGCTTACACGCATCTACTATTCGCTCGACTTCTTCAAGCGAAGTTCCGCAGGGTTTTTCGCATAACAAATGCTTTCCGGCCTGAGCGACCTTCAAGGCCCACTGGGTTCGAAGACCTGTGGGGAGGGGCAAATAAATCGCATCGACGTCACTCCTCTCAAGCAACTCCTCATAGCCCCCCACAGCTTCGGGCAACCTTGAATGAGGAACCTGAGTACTGCAACGCTCGATGAATTCATTGGCTCTCGCCTTGTCTCGACTGGCCACGGCAACCAATTCAGCATTCTCGGCGAGTGCCAGGGCTTGCCAATTTTTTTGCGCAATCCCGGCAGATCCAAGAATTCCCCAACGGCATTTTCGATCATTCATGGTGTTGGTAGATGAATGGCTTATCGCTTTAGGTCGAGCAAGAAGAATTTTCCGAAATGATTATAATCCTTCACCTGATGGATGTTTCATTTCAGCTTTCTTGAAATGTAACATCACGCAGCCCTTCTTTTTCCACAGGTTTGCTTTTTGACTTCTTGAGTACACCTTCCGATAAATGCATACTTTCATACATCACTGGAGACAAGTCACCCACTCTTGTCCGATATTGGGATACGGTTGCCTACCCCTCTTAGCCTGCACTCATAGGGAGCCAGGGACTTCTCAGAAGCAGTAAAAACAATCCTACAGAGCTCTGCTTGTTTCAAAGAAAGGACATATACAAATTTTCCTTCCGCAGGTCAAATTTTCACTAATGAAATGTGGATCCGCAAGAATCAAAAAACCTGGATGAAAAACCATGTTACGCCAAGGAATTTGAACGATGCAGGAAACTCCTTGAAAGATACCAATCATGAATCATCACTTTCAGGTCATGAGGTGGACTTATGAATAAGACCGAGTTTACTCTCTGCGGATTGACTCCATGCTCGGAAATTTGCAATCCCCTCGTTTTCTTCATCCATTCCAGAAAGTTTGAAACCGAGAGTGGGAATCATTTCCCGAATCAATTCCTGTGATCGAGGTTTTTTCAACAAATCAAAGAAGCACTTTTGAACCACTTCCAAAACCACGTTCACACATACCGAAGCTCCGGGCGAAGCACCCAGAAGAGATGCCAACGAGCGATCCTCGCTCGTGACCACTTCCGTACCAAAATGAACGATTCCCGCATCCCCGTCCTCTTTCTTGATCACCTGGACACGAATGCCGGCATTAGTCAGCTTCCAATCCTCAAGCTTCGCATCAGGATAAAAATTTCTCAACTCCCTCATCCGGGCATCCATTCCCTGCAAGCCCTGTTGCATGAGATAGCTGACCAAGGGGAGATTGGCCAGTCCGACTTTCATCAAGGTCTTCCAATTGTCCCATCTCAAAGAGGCGAACAAATCCCAATAACTTCCGCCTCCATGCAAAAACTTGGTCGTCCATGCGGCATAAGGTCCGAAAAGCAAGGCCCGCTTGTTTTCGAGCACTCGACTATCCAAGTGAGGAACTGCCATTGTAGGAGCGGCTCCCGGTGACAGTCCATATACTTTTGCATGATGTTTGCTCACGATTTCCGGCTTGTGACAAACCAACCACTGACCCCCGATCGGAAAACCTCCGTAACCATGGATCTCCGGAATTCCCGCTTTCTGCAACAGCGGAAGGGAACCCCCACCCGCCCCGACAAAAACAAACTTGAATCGCTTGCGAAGCAAAACTCCTTTTTTCAAATCTCGAATGCTCGCCTCCCAAAAATCTCCTCTTTGGCGCAAGTCCGTAACTTGATGCGAAAGATGGGCGCAACACTCATCCTGTTTGGTTAACCATTCGATCAGTTTTCTCGACAAAACTCCGAAATTGACGTCGGTTCCCGATTCCAAATAGGTTGCTGCAATGGGTTCTTCCCGTCGACCTTCCACCAAAAGAGGAGCCCATTTCCGAATTTTTTCCCGATTCTCGGAATATTGCATTGAATGGAAAAAGGGATGTTTGGACATGCCGCGGAAACGGGATTTAAGAAAGTCAACCTGTTCCTGTCCGTACACGAAACTCACATGAGGTACCGAGGATATAAATTGTTCGGGATGATCAATCATACCCGCTTTCAAGGCATAGGCCCAAAACTGCTTGCTTTGCTCAAACTCCTCAAAAATCTTTATTGCTTTTTCAACCACTACCTCTCCATCCTCCCCCCGATTCGGAGTGTAACTCAGTTCGCAAATTCCTGCATGTCCAGTTCCAGCATTATTCCAACCATTTGAACTTTCCAGTGCAAATTCTTCTGTAACTTCGAACAACTCAATGCTCAGGCTCGAATCCAGGCATTTGAGGAGAACGCCCAGATGGGCTGACATGACTCCACTTCCGATCAAAAGCACATCCTTTTCTTCCATCTGACTCAGCAAGTTCCGAACATCCGATCGCCAGCGTCGCCAAGACCAGGAACAATATACCCCTGGTCATTCAGTTTCTCGTCCAAAGCAGCAGTGAAAATGGGAACTTCCGGATGAATCTCTCTCATCCGAGCAACTCCTTCCGGAGCTGCCAGAAGACAAAGCATTCTCATATCCTTCGCTCCCTCTTCTTTCAATCGATCAATCGCCGCTACGGAAGAATTGCCCGTCGCCAGCATAGGATCTACAGCAATTACCAGACGTTGATCAAGTTGAGGTGGTACTTTGAGGTAATACTCCACAGGTTCGAGGGTTTCCTCGTCTCGGTACAGACCTACGAATCCCACTCGCGCTGAGGGAATGACTTCAAGAAGACCATTGAGCAAACCATTGCCAGCGCGAAGAATTGAAATGAGAGCCAATTTTTTCCCCTCAATGAAGGGGGCCTGCATTTGACATAAAGGGGTTTCAAGTCTTGTCTTGACGATAGGAAGATCCCTTGTGATCTCATAGGCCAAGAGCATGGAAGTTTCCCACAACAAATGACGGAAAACGGAGCTCGGGGTCTCTTTGCTCCGCATTAGACTCAGCTTATGCTGAATCAATGGATGTTTAATGATCGTAAGGTGATTGGTCATTGGTCGTATGATATGGTTTGCATGATGAGTTCCGAAGATTTCATGGGTTGATCGGAAAAAACAAAGGCTTTGTCCAACAGGCTCGCCACTCGACGGGCGGTGTTTTCATCAGCCGCGCAAATGCGCATCAGAGAATCACCTGCTTTCACAGAGGAATCCAAACGAACGATCCGATCCAGTCCCACGGAATGGTCCAAGGATTCATCAAACTTTCTTCGACCACCACCCAGTTCAATGAGTGCCTCTCCCAAGATTCGCCCATCGGACTCGGTAATGAATCCGGAAGATTTTGCCTGATATTCCAAGATGACCTTTGGTTTCGGCAAATATTTTTCGGATTTCTCCAACAAATCAGCAGGTCCTCCTAGCTCGGTTACCATTTTCCCGAAAATCTCTGCAGCTCGACCTGTTGCCAAGGATTCCAAAAGCTTCTTCTCCGCTGATCTTTCATTCTCCGCCAAGCCTGACGAGGCCATAAGTTTCGATCCAAGCGCTAAACTGACCTTCCTTAATCTCTCTTCCCCCGGTTCGTTTCGTAAGATCTTCAGGGCGGATTTGACTTCCAATGCATTGCCCACGGATTCTGCAAGTGGTTCATTCATGTCGGTAAGCAGAGCCATGGTCCGACATCCCGCTCCGTTGGCTACCCGTACTAGGGATTGAGCCAGAGCCTGAGCTTCATCGAATTTGCTTAAAAAAGCTCCCGATCCTACCTTGACGTCTAGAACCAAAGCTTGCAAACCCGCTGCGAGTTTCTTGGATAAAATTGAAGAGGTGATGAGATCGATGCTGTCTACGGTTCCCGTAAAATCACGAATAGCGTAAAGACGCTTATCGGCAGGAGCAATCCCCTTCCCTGCGCCAATGATGGCGCATCCCACCCCACCCACCACTTGCTCAAAGCGTTCAGTGGAAACTTCAGCCTGGTATCCGGGTATGGATTCCAATTTATCCAAGGTTCCACCGGTGTGACCCAATCCTCGACCTGAGACCATGGGGACAAATCCTCCACAGGCCGCCAATGCCGGAGCAAGAATCAGTGAAGTGTTGTCTCCTATTCCTCCAGTTGAGTGCTTGTCAATCACTGGGCCAGGCAAGTCCCAGGAACGAATCTCTCCCGAATCACGCATCGACAAGGTCAATCCGATGCGTTCTTCTTCGGACAGTCCATGGATGCAAACCGCCATGGAAAACGCGGCGGCTTGCACATCGCTGACCGAACCGTCCGCCAAGCCGTTGGAGAAAGTTCTGATCTCTCCTGCACTTAGAGCGGCTCCCTTCCTGACTTTGGCAAGAATATTTCGAATGTTCATCTATCAAGACAAATGCTCGTCGGAAAAGGAATCGGGAAGCAATTCGAATAGAGTCCGTCGTTTCCTTTCTCCCTCAAGTCCGGCAAGAACGATGATCATATCAGGAGAAGAGAATTCTGCGAGCTTCTGTCGACAACCTCCGCAAGGTGCAACCGTCTCCGAAGAATCGGCAACTATCCAGATTTCGGCAATCCGATGTTCACCCGCAGCGACCATTGCGGCAATGGCACCGGCTTCAGCGCAAGTCCCCTGTGGGTAAGCAGCATTCTCCACATTGCATCCAACGAAAACCTTTCCATTTTTTGTCCGCAAAGCTGCTCCAACCTTAAAGTTCGAATAGGGAGCATGGGCATTTTCTCGAACCCTGAGAGCTTTTTCGAAAAGAGTCATTAGAATAGGTACGGCTTAATATATTTATCTTGGTAGGATGCTTGACAAAGAGCAAGGCAGGAGAATGTGAAAACTCAACCCTTGCCAGAAGTCAAAAATCATAGAAGAATCCAACATTGCCGTCTACCCAACAAAGTGAAGGACCAAACAGATAAATTATTGCGGAATTCAGGAATCAAACTAGATCTGGACTGGGTCACTTCAGTGCAGGCAAATACCTCAGCAATTGAAAGGAGGTGCAAAACGCTGCCAGGCAGAAGATCAATCAAAAAAGCCAACCAAGCCGCCTGGTTGCTCAAGTCTGTTTCCTGCATTGATCTAACCACGCTTTCCGGTGACGACACTGAAAACCGGGTACGTCGACTCTGTCGAAAGGGACGTATACCCGTAAGAGCAGATATTCTTCAAAAACTGGGCTTCCAGCCCGGAAGTATTACCACCGCGGCTATTTGCGTATACCATGAGATGGTTCGGGCAGCGGTTCGATCTCTGGAGGGATCAGGAATTCCCGTCGCCGCAGTGTCCACTGGTTTCCCAGCCGGACTGTCTCCGTATTCCCTCCGCCTATCCGAAATAGGAGAATCCGTGAAGGCTGGAGCTGATGAAATTGACGTCGTGATATCACGAAGACATGTTCTTTCGCAGAATTGGAATGCTCTTTATGATGAGATGAAAGCTTTTCGGGAAGCCTGTGGAGATGCTCACCTCAAAGCAATCCTTGCCACCGGAGAACTTGGAACATTGCGCAACGTCGCCCGCGCCTCCCTTATCTGTATGATGGCTGGAGCAGACTTCATCAAGACCTCCACTGGTAAGGAAAGCGTAAACGCGACCCTGTCTGTAAGTCTTGCGATGATCAGACAAATCAGAGACTACTTTGAACGCACCGGCTTTAAGGTCGGTTACAAACCAGCAGGTGGCATATCCAAAGCGAAGGATGCTCTCACTTATCTTTCCCTTATCAAAGAGGAGTTGGGAAACCGCTGGCTACAACCTGATCTTTTTCGCTTCGGAGCCTCCAGTCTGCTCGGAGACATCGAACGCCAACTCGAACATTTTGTTACTGGGCACTACTCGGCCTCTTATCGACATGCCATCGCATAAAAGCTATGAAAATTAAAGAAATTTTGGAGACGATGGATTTTGGCAAGTCACCCGAAAGCCCGGAACAAGCTTTGGCTTGGATTGACAAGCATGGGGGAAAGATGAGCATGTATGTGAACGGCAAACCTCACCAGCCTTCAGAATGTGAATTCTTCGAAAGCCGAAATCCGGCAAACGGACAACTCCTTGCTCAAATCCCGCAAGCCACCGAGGTGGAAGTTGACTTTGCAGTCCAAGCTGCCCGCAAGGCTCAACCCAAATGGGAAAATTTGGGAGGAACCGAAAGAGCCAAATACCTTTACGCCTTGGCTCGTTTGATCCAGAAACACTCAAAGCTTTTTGCGGTACTCGAATCCATGGACAACGGCAAGCCCATCCGAGAGAGCCGAGACATTGACCTTCCCCTCGTGATTCGACACTTTTACTACCATGCGGGCTCCGCACAATTGATGGAAAAGGAAATGCCTGATCATCAGGCGGTCGGTGTTGCTGGACAGATTATTCCCTGGAATTTCCCCCTTCTGATGCTTGCTTGGAAAATTGCTCCTGCTCTTGCAATGGGAAACACTTTAGTGCTGAAACCAGCTGAATACACTTCACTCACTGCCTTGTTGTTTGGAGAAATCTGCAGCGAAGCA
This sequence comes from uncultured Verrucomicrobiota bacterium, assembly GCA_902618175.1. GTDB lineage: Bacteria > Verrucomicrobiota > Verrucomicrobiia > Opitutales > Seribacteraceae > Seribacter. The sequence goes on along the minus strand of CACMZN010000004.1, from coordinate 13,115 downwards.
GGGCTGCCAAAGGGCGTTGTCAACTTAATCACCGGAGATGGTCGGGTGGGTGAAATGCTCGTAAAACACGAGGGGATCGACAAAGTGGCTTTCACCGGATCCACATCCGTTGGAAGAAAAATCCGAAAAGCCATCGCAGGACAGAAAAAGGAGCTCACTTTGGAACTTGGCGGAAAATCTCCCTATTTGGTTTTCGATGACGCTGACTTAGACAGTGCAGTCGAAGGACTGGTGGATGCGATTTGGTTTAATCAGGGCCAAGTCTGTTGCGCCGGGTCCCGTCTTTTCGTACAGGAAGGAGTAGCTGACGTTTTTCATAAGAAATTAAAAGCTCGCATGGATAAACTCAGGGTTGGAGATCCTTTGGACAAATCCGTAGATTTGGGAGCGATTGTCGATCCCAAGCAACTCGATTCCATAACACAGTTGGTTCAAGTTGGGTTAGAGGAAGGCGGCGAGGTTCATGTTGGGTCCGGTGAATTGCCCGACTCGGGTTGCTTCTATCCCCCTACTTTACTTACTGAAATCGACCCTGCCTGCCGATTGATGCAAGAGGAAATCTTTGGTCCTGTGTTGGTCGGCTCCACCTTTCGAACTCCGGACGAAGCAGTGGCCTTGGCCAACAACACCCGGTATGGGTTGGCTGCGTCGATTTGGACGGAGAATATAAATCTTGCCCTCGACCTTGCTCCAAAGATTGTGTGTGGAGTTGTATGGATTAATTCGACCAATCAATTCGACGCCTCCGTTGAATTTGGTGGAAGAAGAGAAAGTGGTTTTGGCCGGGAAGGTGGTTGGGAAGGTCTTCAAGCCTACACCCGCCTGCGACATCTGTCCAAAGACTGTTTACAGGTCCTCGAATCCAAAACCGGAATCTTGAAGCCTGCGACATCTGAAATTGATCGAACCTCAAAACTCTTCATCGGAGGAAAACAGACCCGACCGGACAATGGATATTCTTATCCCGTCTTTTCGGCGGAAGGTAAGAAAATCGGACTGGTTGGTCATGGAAACCGCAAAGATGTCCGTAATGCCGTTGAGGCCGCCAATACTGCCAAAAGTTGGGGAAAGTCTACCGCTCATTTGCGAGCTCAGATTCTGTATTATTTAGCTGAAAATTTGGCAGTTCGCACGGAGGAATTCGCAAAACGAATCGTCTCCATGACGGGAGAGAATTCACTTTCCGCCATCCAAGAAGTTGAGCTTTCGATTAGAAGGATCTTCACCTATGCAGCGTGGGCGGACAAATTTGATGGGGGGATCCGTGGAGCCCCAATTCGTGGAGTCGCTCTGGCCATGAATGAGCCAGTTGGCACGATAGGAATAATTTGTCCAGACGAGAATCCACTTCTCGGTTTGGTTTCTCTCATCGCTCCCGCTTTAGCCATGGGCAATGCACTGGTTGCCATTCCATCCGAACCCTTCCCACTTTCCGCTACGGACTTATACCAAGTTTTCGAAACTTCTGATCTTCCCAAGGGAGTTTTCAACCTGATTACGGCAAAACACAGTGAAATAGCTGAAACTCTAGCTGGTCACATGGAACTGGATGCGGTTTGGTATTTTGGTTCCTCCAAACAATCCGCATCCATCGAAAAGGCATCTGCGACCAACCTTAAGCGAACTTGGGTGAATCATGGACTTTGCCGAAACTGGAAGGAGGCAAAACAGGGTGAAGGGAAAGAGTTTCTTCGACAAGCAACCGAAGTTAAGAACATCTGGATCCCATACGGTGAGTAGATCTTTCGAAGTCTATAATTTGGAAAAGTAGGTTTGTGCTGCCGAGTTTACTCGGGGCGCAAGAAGGATGCTTGCCAAGATCGTCGGTATTGCCATGAGTCCAAAGGAGATGTCCAGAAAATTAATCACCGTGCTCAGTTCAACCAAGGCGGAAATTACAATGGCCGAAAGATAAAAACCCAGGACAGGCAAACGTGCTTTTCCTCCAAACAGAAAGCATCCACATTTCAAGACATAGTAGGAAAATCCAATCATCGATGAAAAGCTAAGGCAAAGTACCCCTATCAGCAGAAGATAAGAACCGATGCCAGGCAAAGCGGATTCGAAAGCAGAGATGGTCAGAAGGACACCATCTTTTTCAGCCGACTGCCAACTGTCTGTGACCAGAAGAACAAGGCCGGTAAGGGTGCACATGAGCAAAGTATCTATGACTGGTCCCCACATGGCCACCAGACCCTCGCGGATCGGTTCATTCGTTTTAGCAGCGCCATGAGCCATGGCCTCGGTGCCCATCCCTGCTTCGTTGGAGAATGCGGCTCTGCGAACCCCGGTTACAATGACCATGCCCACCGCCCCCCCCCGCAACTGCACGCCCGCTGAAGGCATCGGTGAGGATCAAGCCAAGAGCGGGGACAATGCGATCGGCATATATGAAAAGGATAACCAGAGAAGTACCTCCATAAAGCAAGATCATACCTGGAACAAGCCGAGCGGCGACTGCTCCGATTCGAGTGATTCCTCCCACCACCACAAGACCCACGAAAAAAGCGACAACAAGACCAAATAAAAAGTTACCGGTTTGAACCACTGTTTCCGAACCTACAAACCAATTATTAGGTTCGAAGAACATGAAACGAAAAATCTGAGTCAACTGATTGGACTGAAGTAAAGGCAAGCATCCAAACATGCCGCAGGCAGAGAAAAAAAACGCGAGCGGTTTCCACCTTCTACCCAATCCCTCGCTTATAAAGTACATCGGCCCCCCCTGTTCCACGCCTTTTTCGTCTTTCCCCCGATACATGACTGCCAGAGAACAGGTGTAGAATTTAGTGGCCATACCCAGCAAGGCACATATCCACATCCAGAAAATAGCTCCGGGTCCACCTTGTGTCAGAGCAACCGCAACTCCTGCGACGTTCCCCATTCCAACCGTTCCAGATAGGGCGCTGCAAAGAGCTCGAAAATGTGAAATTTCACCAGGTGCATCCGATTCATTCCTCTTATCGATCAACAGACGAAGACCATGCCCAAAATAGCGGAAGGAAGTAAACCGGGAAAAGATTGCAAAGAAAAGTCCGCCTCCAAGAAGCAAATAAAGTAGGTTTTCCCAAAGTAAGCCCGATAATTCTCCAAGGATTTCACTCATCGACAACTACCCTGCAATTTTTACCCCAAGGGTCACGCAAGAAATTTACCTTCGTTGCTTGAACGAAATAAAATCGTGGTTTAAATGGTAATGTGATTAAGCCTGTAATCAGCAAAAATCCCACAAATGTTCTGGGTAGTGCTTTGCAACCTTGTTGTGCAGATCTAAGTACCGGGTGGTTTCGCAATGGTTCCTGCGAGACTGATGATAGTGATAGGGGCAAACATGTGGTTTGCGCTCAGATGACAAATGAATTTCTCTCCTTCAGCCAGGCCATGGGGAACGATTTATCCACTTCGGTTCCGGAATTTAATTTTCCAGGCTTGAAGGAAGGAGATTTTTGGTGTTTGTGCGCTGGTCGCTGGCAGGAGGCTTTTGAAGCCGGAGTTCCTCCAAAAGTTAAGTTGCTAGCTTGTGAGGAATCAGCTCTACAAGTTATTGATCTTGAAAATCTGAAAGCTCACGCTCTTTAAGTTGGATGGCATGGGCGCTTCTACGGCTTACGTAGAATAGACAGAAAACGAAAACTTTACTTTTGGATTTAAAATAAATCATTTGCGGGAATCGCTTTTACCATACACAACACTTTTTTATATTGGTTGGATCATACATGCCTATTATAGACACAGATCTTTGGTATCGAATTAAGGACGGTGATTCCACCGCCCTCGGTGAACTGTATGATGGATTCGCCGGTGCGATGTTTTCCCTATCACTTGAAATTCTCGGTGACAGATGGGAAGCGGAGGAAGTCATTCAGGATGTCTTTTCCTACCTTTGGAGAAAACCCGACGCTTTCGCCACCGGGAAAGGCAAATTCAGCAGTTGGCTTTTGGTACTCACTCGAAATCGTAGCATTGATCGATACCGATCGAGAAAAAGACGTTTGGACCGAGACGAGTTTGATGATTCCTTTGGTGTGAAAGAAGACACCAGCCAATCCAGCGGTGCAGAGGAGGCGACACTCAGCGATGAGAGAAGTCATTTGAAAAACGCTTTTTCCTACTTGCCCCCCGACCAAAGAAAGGTGTTGGAATTATTTTACTTCAGAGGAATGAATCATCAGGAAATTTCGGATACATTGGAGTTGTCCCTGGGAACGGTGAAATCAAGAATTCGTCTTGGGATTGAAAAACTCAGAAATTCCCTGACCAGCTTACGGACTTGATTTTAATTTTATTTTGATCACAGCCACTCAACCCAAGTGTAATTTGTGAATTTCGATAGTTATCAGTATATAAAATGTCTTTGGATTCTCTAAAACAACAGGCTCTCGATTATTCTCTTGGTGTGCTGCCCAAAGAGGAATCTTTGTTGTTTGAAGCTTTGCTCGAACAAGATGACGACGCCAGACATTGGCTCGCTGAAGCACAAGAAGACTGCGCCAAGCTTTCACTGACGGCTCCTTCACGTGAATTGGGGGAAGAAGTTCGCACTCGTGTTATGGAACATTGCCAGAAACCGATTGATTTGGGTCCATTTCTTGCCTGTGAGGAAATTCAAAGACTGCGTGATAATTTCCACGCTTTCCAGAATCGTTACTCAGGTGGAGGTGGAGCGGTTGATTTGTCTGATGTTAGGTTTTCCAAGTTGAAAGACGAGGTTGAGGGAAATTACGAAAACCTTCTCAATTTATTTCCTCTTGTGGCTGGTGATTCCAGAGCGGCAGCTGGTGACTTCTCCAATCTTCAAAGAATACTTCGTTCTCAAGGTTCTTTTACCGACGGCATACAGAAAGCACTTGATTATGACCTTAGAGGACAGGACCCGGCAAATCGGTCGGTTTTGAGAACTGCTTTGGCTACCATGCCTTCCTTGTCATTTTTTGCAGACCGCATACGGGAAAAACAACCAAGCATGGGTGATGCTCGAAGATTGTTCTTTCTATGTCGAGACCAGTTGAAAATCATGCGTGCCTCCTTTCGTGACCTGGATCCTGCAAGGTTAGTCGAAGACGAAAAACTTAGATTGCATGGAGCGGGTCTCCTTCAAACCAAATGGTGGGGAGCCGAGCATGCTTATTTTTCTTCAAATGGTAAAGTGAGATGCGGACACTTTTTCGATGGACCCGTCACCGAACGCTGCGTGGAATTCGCCGAGTATGACGCCAATATGTATTGTCTTGCCAACCTGCTCTCCCCTCGATCATCGGATGGTGAGTTTCACTTGGAATTGCTTAAGGATACGGTTCCCGGATGCACGCTCGCGGTCGCCATTGCCAAAATGGATCAGAATCAGCACGACAGCCTGCAAATGATGTTGAAGGGTGAACACAACTTGGTTCCAGGTTTTGAGCAGGATCAGCATCTGTGGACTTTAATTGAAGATTCGATGATGCGTGGACATCATTGCAATCGGCCGGAAATTTTGCGTGAACAGCAAGCTTTCGGATGTAAAAGAATAAATGGTTACACTTATCTTTGGTTCGCTTGGCCAGCGATTCCACATAGCCATGACGGTGCGGAGGCGGTGACGTCAAACCCTCTGCAGTAATGGACGACAGGCGGCGTTTCAGGTGGTTCGGGTAATCCCTGCGAACGGAAAAGCTCACCTTTGTATTTGGCCTTCAAAAGACGTGTTGCCCGATAAGGCTTGTGATGTACGGTAGCCGATGTTGAGCTTGCGTTAAGTGTTCTTTTCGCCCAAAAGCGGTAGCGCTCAAGCAAAAAAACATCTTCACCAGAATCTTGTTCTGCCCCAGTTTCGGAATCTTCCGTTAGTTCGACTTCAAAGTAGGCTGAGGCTCCATTTCCAAACTTCTTCCTCTTGGAATCGTAGCCTAGGATTTTCTTCGAGTGATGCTGAATGATTTCGGCTTTATGATATGAAAGCCCGTAAAGCGTTCGAGCCCCAAACACAGCAAATGTGTCGCTTGAATCAAGAGAATAAAACCAAACTCCTTTTCGACCATTGCGGTCCCTGACATATGTTCTTAAGTTGACTTCCCAGAAGTCATTCCAGGGTATCAGTGAGAATGGGGCTATTCGAAGTTTAGAAAGTTTGAATCCAACCACACTCGCCCATGCCTTGCCTTCGTGGAGATCAAGTTCGAGATCATCGGGGATAGTGGAAGCAAGCAGATCAATGGGAACCGGCCAGTGCAAAAGGAGCAAGTCCTCCCATTTTTGAGTCATGAAGCAAGTAAGCAAGGAAGGCTGCATGAAAAACTCAGAGGTTTGGAAACAGCTCTTCCAGTTTTTTTCTGCGATAGTCAAAGATACGCTTAAGCATTTTCTTGACGAAGAGAAAATGGGCAATTTCCCCAATTGGACCATAAGGAATCTGGTAGTGAACTTGGTCGGTCATACGGGTTCCATCCTCAACCTCTTCCAATTTATGAAAGTGGAGCCAAAGTTTGTAGGGGCCAACCCGTTGTTCATCCATGAACGAAAATCCTTCCTCAAGGTATTTGATTTCGGTCAACCATGGAGTCCAGCCAATAACTGGTATTAGTATCTTATATTCCAACAATAACCCGGGAAATGCTTTTTCCGGATGTTCCCCAATCATCTCGAAGGACATTTCGGGAGGTGTGATTTTATCTAGATTCTGAGGAACTGAAATGAAATCCCAGAGTATTTTCCGTTCTACGGGAAGGAATTGGGTTTGAGACAACTTATGCACGGTTTCAGTAAAGCAGGCATTCTGTCGCATGCAACCCCACCTTGACGCATCCTCACCTTAATTCTAAAAATAATCAGATGAAATCAATTCTGTTCCCAAGTGCATGCCTGCTGATTCTAACTTCGGTTCTTCGTGGGCAATTCCAAACGACCGAAGCAGCTTCGATTCGAATTCAGATGGAAGGAATTCAAAATGCTGAGATCGTAGATCGTGACTTGATGGTTGGATATGACCAGTGGCAGATTGGAACTCCCATTTTCTTCAAGAGAACCACAGATTGGACTTTCGCAGCAGGCTTGCGTTATCAAACAACTGATTTGGAATTTTCCGACCTCGCCTTGTTTGCGGAGGATGAACTCCATTCACTTGATTTGCCAATCTATTTAAGCAAGAAACATTCTAAACGCTTAGATTGGCTTCTCCTGTTCACTCCAACTTTGGCTGGTGATTACGAAAACATCAACAGCAGAGCATTGAACCATATGACGATTGTTGGAGGGAAATGGAAAAAGAGCAATAACTTCGAGTGGATTTTGGGAGCGTTGTACACGACGAGAATTGGTGACGACTTGTTCATCCCTGCTTTAGGGCTCAACTGGAAACCTTCGGAAAACTCCAATTTATTGTTTGCTGGACCCATCATTCGATACGAATTAAAACTTTCCGACTCCTTTGATCTTTTTTTGGGAGGGCAATTTTCTGGAAATCGATGGAATACCCGCGCCATCTATGGAGAGAAGTTGGAAGAAAGAAACTTTCGTCTGCGTGCATACCGACTGTCCGCCTCCCTACAATGGAATTTTCGAGAACCTCATGCCATATTTGGAACTTTTGGACTGGAATTTGGCAAAAAAGTCGAGATTGAGACTGCGAATGGAGAAAAAATTCTCGAAGATGATGCATCTAGTGCATCCGTTTATCAAATAGGGTATGTTTACAAATTCTGAATAGTCTGCAGAATGGATTCGGCACCATCCCAACCGGAAAGAGCAGCGTTTTCGATTCTTTCACCACCAAACCCATCCCCCACCATAGTCAATGCCCACTCCGCCGAATGCCAGTGACTGGATCCAAAGGTGACGGTAGGTTTGGCAAATCCCCAGCGATGCGAAACCCATTGAGTAATTTTCGTACCGAGGCAATCTTGCCCCACTTCAAGGAGTTTAGGGACTCGTTCCTCATCAGGAGCGTCCCATAGTTGTTGAGAATAGTAATCCGATGCATGTATGGTGAAACAAGGCTTGCTTGAAATACCCTTCACCTGATTATCTGAGATCCAATCGATCTCCTCAACCGGATGTGTAAATGTTCCGGGTTTAGGCAACTGAGAAGAATTTTCCATCAAACCCATTAAGGCAATACATCGAGTATGACGGATTTTCTTCAGCCCGTTCATTACTTCGTCGGGCAGATAAAGGGAACTGCGATGCAACAATTCGAGAATTTGCACTGAAGGAATTGCAAGGATCAGATGATCTGCGTTCAAGATCCGAAACTGACCTTGGCGTTCCCAGATTTTCCATCCCGTCTCCACACGCTCAATCCTTTCCACAAAAAAATTCAACTCCTTGTCAAAGAATCTGGCAAGGTATTTTGCTGGATCTGTCATACCTGTTGTACCACGGTATCTGATTCCAATGGGAATTTCCGGATGACCGGCGATTCGATCATACCACGGGATTACTGCTGACTCGCCCTCCCAAAGGGAAAGCAAAGATTTCATTCTTGCTGAACGAATCGTCATGAATTGAGCACCATGGTCGATTCGAGCTCCATTCATTCGACGCGTCGCCATGCGTCCACCTACGCCTCTACCTTTTTCGATCAAAACGACTTCATGCCTTGAACGTGACAACTGATAAGCGCACACACAACCGGAAATCCCGGCGCCTACAATCAAAAACCTCATTACATTAAATTTCTCATATGGAATAGAATACTAGAAAAAAGTATTGAAAACAATTTTCCAATTATAAGAAAATTCAACCATCAGACATCCATCAAAATTGGGAATTCCGAACCATTCCGAATGCATGAAGGATATCCATTCGACTCATTCGGTGGAATTATCTTCTATCCTGGCTAGCTCTCTTCAAACTCCGCCAAAAAATACAGCTTCCCTTTGATCCAAACCTTGGCTGGCAAATTTCATGAAAAACACCTTAATCAATCAAGATTTAAACTAAGTCGAATTTGGTTCATTGAGTAAGGTATGAAACTTGATAGGGTGCATACATAATCAAAAATCATACTTTTTTTCATCTAAATTCCATAGTATATGCAAAGCACTAAAGATAAGCAGACTACAGATGAGGGAATCGATTACCAGTTGCCGGATGCCAACATCCGCTACTTCCCCAATTTTTTTACCCGAGAAAAATCTGATGCCCTTTTGGATCGTCTGATTGATACCATTCCATGGAAACAAAATACTATCAAAATGTATGGAAAGGAAAATCTTGTTCCTCGTTTGGAATCTTGGCATGGTAACGATGGGAAAAGTTATGGGTATTCTGGAATTAGAATGAATCCAATGCCTTGGACTCCGGAATTGCTTTTCATCAAGGGTCGCATCGAAGAAAATAGTGAAACCCAATTTAACTCAGTTTTGATAAACTATTACAGAGGCGGCAAAGACCGGGTTGCTTGGCATAGCGATGATGAGAAGGAATTGGGGAGAAATCCCGTTATTGGTTCAATCAGCTTGGGAGCTGAAAGAAAGTTCAGGCTTCGTCATAAAGACTATAAGAATAACGGTCTCAAAAAAGAAATTCTCCTTTGTCATGGAAGTCTTTTGTTGATGTCAGGACCAACTCAACATTTTTGGATGCATGAAATTCCCCGTACAACCAAACCCATCGGTGCAAGAGTAAATCTAACTTTTAGATTCATTCATTGACGATCTCCGATTCATTTGGAAGCTTTGCATCACGCTTTTTTTCTCATGATAATTTTCAAATGATCTTCAACCCTTTTTTTTTCGCTCTTTTATAAGTCATGAAGTTATTCATCCCTCTGCTGTTTGGTTTCCTTCCCTTATTCATATATGGAAATACCAAGATGTACGAAAAAACTCGCGTAGATCAAATTCGAGTCATTGAACTCCCTTCTCGCATCGCCTTGGAGGCCGAATATCCCGGATCTTATTTTGATGAAGGCAATGGACTTTTTAGAAAACTTTTTCGATACATTTCCACCTATGACATTTCCATGACTACTCCAGTTGAGGGTGATGTGGAACCTGCCAAAATGCGTTTCTTTGTGGGTGCTGGGGACTTGAAAAAAAGATTTTTTTCAACTTCAGAAGTAAAAGTGAGAAAATTAGAGCCCTTGTTGGTCGCTGCCATAGGCATACGAGGAGGATATTCCCAAGAACGTTTTTCAGCGTATAAATCAAAGCTTGATCAATGGTTGGCGAACAACACGGAATATTTGGCAGTCGGAAATCCTTACGGAGTCTATTGGAATGGTCCGTTTGTACCAGGTCCGTTCAAAAGATCAGAGGTCCACCTTCCCATTGAATTCAAGAAAAGCATCTCTTCACCATCCGAACTAGACAAACCATGAATTTTTTATTCACCACTACATTACTATTAATGAGCTCACTTGCATCTGCATCTTCGCAACCTCCTGTGTATGATTTCGAAATTAAAACCATTGAAGGGGAAACAACGACTCTCGCTCAGCACAAAGGGAAAGTTATTCTCATGGTCAACGTTGCATCACGTTGCGGTTTTACACGGCAATACAAGGGACTGGAGGAACTTTATGCTAAATACAAAGAAAAGGGATTGGTGGTGTGTGGTTTCCCCTGCAATCAGTTTGGTGGACAGGAGCCTGGGACAGAAGAGGAAATCAAGGAATTTTGCTCGTCTAAATTTGGAGTTACTTTCCCAATGTATTCCAAAGTCAACGTCAATGGTCCGAATCGACATCCTCTCTACGAGTCCATTATTGGTGAAAACGGACCCTTGAAAGGCAACGTCAAATGGAACTTCGGGAAAATTCTTGTCGGCAAAGACGGAAAACCCATCGATCGCTTCGGCAGCATGACGTCGCCAAGCTCCAGAAAATTAATCAAGGCGATTGAAGACGCAATGAATGATTGATGCGGGAGGGGGTACTTACAGCGCATGCGCTTATCCTTCTACACCATTGGACTCGGATCATTCTTGCTTAGTGGATGCATTCGAATGGACTGGCGAGGCGGCACTCTTCCTCACCTTGAAATTGTAAGAGAGAAGAAAACTTCCGAATTGCATTCTGGATTACTTTCATCCGATTTCTCTCCTCAAAGAAAACTTGAAGACTGGCCCCAATTTCGTGGGCCGCAAAGAGACGGTAGAGCATATCCACAAAATGCAAATATAGATTGGACGATTCTCCCTACCCAAGTATGGAGGAGGAAAATCGGAGAAGGACATTCCTCAGTAATAGTTGGATCTAATGCAATTATAACTTTTGAACAGAAAGGTGAATTGGAATGTCTGACAGCCCGTTCTGCCAACGATGGGCATGAACTTTGGAAAGTATGTGAAAAAAACAGATGGAATGATTCCTTTGGAGGAGTTGGTCCACGATCGACCCCTACTCTGATCAATGGCAAAGTATTTGCACTTTTTACCAACGGAATGCTGCATTGTGTGAATCTTGCAGATGGAAAGGAACTTTGGAAAGAAAAAGTCATTGAAGAAAATTATGTTTTTCCCGAATGGGGAATCTCGTGTTCGCCCCTCGTCTGGAAAAACCATGTGATTCTCAACCTAGGCGGGCAAAAAAGCGCCGCTCAAGCTCGTTCGATCACTTCGGGCGAGCTTATCTGGACTTCGGATCTAGTTGGCAAAAGTGCATATCTGTCTCCCAGCATCTTGGAATTTTCTGGAAAAAAACACCTTATTGTTGGAATCGAAGGAAAGATTGCTGGTCTTGATCCTATGAGCGGAAAAACACTTTGGGAGCATCCATGGAAGATATTTCTAAACAATGTTCAAATTGCCCAGCCACTGAAATTATTTGACGATTCGTTTCTCCTTTCTGCCGGCTACGGGAAAGGAGCGGAAAGAATATCAGTAAAAAAATCAGGTGATCATTACCTCCTCGAAACAGTTTGGAAAACAAAAAATCTCAAGGCCAAGTTTTCCAACCCAGTGATAAGAAATGGATTTATTTACGGTATGAGCGAAAATACGCTGGTTTGTTTGGACGCCGTAAATGGAAGCCTAATGTGGCGTGGTAATAAATATGGATACGGCCGGGTTCTACTTGCTGAAGACAAAATTCTTATTCTTGGAAACACAGGCAAGCTTTCGGTAGTGGAGGCCAATCCTAATGAATTTGTTGAAATTTCTTCCAGTCCTTTGCTTAGCAAGGTCCGTTGTTGGAACGGTCCTGCCTTGGTCAATGGCTATTTGATTGCCCGCAATGGAGAGGAATTGGCTTTCTTCGATTGGTCTTCGTCCCTTTGAAGACCTCATCCTGCACGAGGCAAATCCTGCCAATTCGTGGTGTAGCAAGGAGTGCGCATTTCCCGCCGCATACCCCATTCCTGCTTGGTTCCTTGAGAACCCCAAAAAACGCTGCTTCCTCCATAGCGGCTTGCCGCTTCTTCAACTGCGTTAACGAATTCACTTCGCTTGGAATCTCCATGTTCTTCAAAAAGCAAACCTTGACGAGAATGAGCGGAAACCAAATCAAGCAAGATGACTCCAGCTTTCTTGTAAGCATAACCCTTCCGAAAAATTGACCTTAGTAAGCGCTTGGCATTGCCGACGATTCGAATCGGATCATTGGTGGCCTCGTCAAATCCAAGAGTTCGGGCATTGGAATACTGAGGTTGATCCTCTCGGAAGCGGTTGGTCATGAGGAAAACCTGTAGTCCTGAGGCCAAAGAATTTTCAGAACGAACCTTACGAGTTGCCTTGACCGCATAATTTGCAACCGCTTCTTCCAACTCCTCAAGTTCGTTAACCGGTTTGCCAAACGAACGAGAAGAACAAGTATTTTTTCGGGGTTGAGGCACTTCCTCCATCTCAAGACATGGAATTCCAGTCAATTCTTTCTGCGTACGCTCCAAGGTTACTCCTCCGATCGAGCGAACAAGAGAAGACGGGGCTTGAGCAAATTCGAATGCAGTGTTCAAACCAATGCGATGCAGACGGAAACTCAGACGCCTACCTATTCCCCAGACCTCTTCAATCGGTACTCGCTTTAGAGACGATTCATCTTCAGGTTCGACCAACAAGCAACCGGATCCGGTTTTCTTAGCCAAGCGATTGGCCAATTTGGCCAAGGTCTTGGTCGAACCCAAACCAACGGAAATGGGACTCCCCGTCCACCTCCGAACCGTCGCCCGCATACGCTTGCTCAAAATCAAAGGACTCGACAC